>JAPKMU010000119.1 GCA_026645745.1 Anaerolineae bacterium
GGTGCGTGCCGTCGAGCGCTATTATTCGCCACCGACGGCTATTTTTATGTTCGTGTCACCTCAATTCGTGATTCACTGAAAATCGAAATCACAGTATACTTCAGCGGGGCTGAGGACCTAGCCATCGCATTATGACCAACTATCCAAAGTTCTATGACACAATTGCGCAGTGACCGTATCGTTTAGCACTCATCTCTTAAGGGTAACAACCAACAATGCCACGTATCTGCATTATCAACTTTGCCTCCTATTATGATTGGCGAATGGCACGTGAATTGGTACACATTACCAAGCACTACGATGTCACGATTGTTGGCTTCAGAGAGATATACGAGCAGGGTGAGTCCATCGAATGGAAGTTCATTGAGCGGAAATCCACGTTCTTTTCACGACTTTGGGATCGTGCAATCACCTTCATCGGCAGGGTATTTCCACCTGCTTATGATGTGTGGTTCTGGCGGCGGCAGCGCTATCGAGATGGGTTGGCGGCAGCTTTAGCAGTGGACGCAGACGCTTATCAAGCGAATGATTGGGCGGCCCTACCTGTTGCTGTCGAAGCTGCGAAGCGAAAGCAAGCCAAAGTCGTCTACGATGCACACGAATACTGGACCTTGGAAGCCGAAAATCAGCCGATGTGGAAGCTATTTTTCTCCCCATTGATCCGGCATTTTGAAAAACGGAATATTCCACGAGTGAATGCACTCATCTCTGTTTCCCCACCGATTGTCGAGCGTTACGGGCGCGAATATCCTGTTCGAACGATGCTCATTACCAACGCACCGGAACTGATTTCGCTTCCAACATTCAGCCCTACTGCTTCGAATCGCATTCGCCTCATCAATCATGGTTCAGCCGTGCGAGATCGGCACCTTGAACGGATGATCGAAGCGATGCCGTACACCGATGAACGCTTTACCCTCGATCTTATCCTCTTACCTATAGAACCAGATTACATAGAGGAGTTAAAGGCACTGGCGCAGCGAATTGCACCCAACCGTGTGACCTTTCACCAACCGCTCCCCAAATCCGAGATCCTTGCGCGTGTCAGTGAGTACGATATGGGGATATTTATCATTCCCCCTGTCAGCTACAACTATCACAATGCGCTTCCGAACCGTTTCTTTGATTTCATCGCTGCCGGACTTGCTGTGTGCGTTGGTCCATCCCCGGCGATGAAGGCGATTGTCGAGCAGTACGGCGTTGGTATCGCTGCCCCAACATTTGATGCAAAAGACATCGGCGCAGCACTCAACGTTTTGACTAGCGAACAAATCGATCAGATGAAGCTCGCTTCTCGTGAAGCATCGAAACACCTGAATGCGCAAATCGAGAACAAAAAATGGGCAGCCTTGTACGGTGAGTTATTTAGGAACTAATCCATGTGTGGAATTGCCGGGATATATCACCTTGACGGGCGCGGCGTGGATCCGCACTGTATCGTCGCGGCGGCGAACCTCATGCGCCATCGAGGACCAGATGGCGACGGATATGTGCTGCTGAACACTGCCAGCGGCGCGAGCAGTTTGCGTAATGGAGACGACACCCCGACAAATATTCAGCATCCTCTCGTCACCGAACCCGCGCCGTTCACACCCGATCTTGTGTTGGCGCACCGGCGGCTCGCCATCATCGACCTGTCCCCCGGTGGTCACGAACCGATGACGGTTGCCGGTGAACACCTCTGGCTGACATTCAACGGCGAAATCTACAATTACCTTGAACTCCGCAGCGAACTTAAGGCGAACGGTTACGTCTTCCAGACCGAAAGTGACGCTGAAGTGCTGCTGCAAGCTTACGATGCGTGGGGGGTTGACTGTCTGGATCGCTTCATCGGCATGTTTGCATTTGCCCTCTGGGATCAAAAGCGCGGGCGACTCTTCTGTGCGCGGGATCGCTTTGGTGTTAAGCCGTTTTATTATGCGGCAGCCTCTGATAGGTTCGCCTTCGCCAGTGAGATGAAAGCGTTGCGCCCGCTCCATCCGGCAGGCTATGCACCCGACTTCGATCAGCTTTTCTGGTTTTTGCAGTATGGCTCGATCCACAACCCACCCTACACTTTCTTCAAAGGGGTGCGCGAATTGCCCGGCGGGCATTACCTGTTGGTCGAAAACGGCATCGTATGTGATCCGGTTAAGTGGTGGGATGTGGATTTGGAGCGCGCCCGCGCCACCTACAACTACGCTGATCCCGAAGGTGAGTTGAGCGGAGGACTTGACTCAAGCACGATTGTGGCGCTGGCAACCGAACAGCTTAACGGCGGACGCATGAACAGCTTCTCGTCCGTGTATGCAGTGCGAGGCTTTGATGAAGGACGTTATGTCGATCTGGTCGCATCGCGCTATAACACGATCCGGCATACCACCTCGCCATCGTCGGATGATTTTTTGCCGCTGATGGAGCGCATCACGTGGCATCAAGACATCCCCACCGGAGCGACGGGGGTTTATTCTCAGAACTTCGTCATGAAGCTGGCACACGGGAGCGTGACAGTGCTGCTTGATGGGCAAGGCGCAGACGAACTGATGGCGGGCTATTTGAGCGCCGTCATGACGCATTTAAGCAGTTTGCGGCGGCACGATCCTGTGCGCTGGATGAGCGAACAGGCTGCATTCATTGCTGAAGTTTACCCTCGCTTCTTCTCGCACCTCAATGTGCGCGAAACAGCATATCGCCTGTACCAATACGCGGCACTTGGGCGTCAACCCGCGCAAGTACTTAAACCCGATTTCCAACGCCGAGCCGCCGCGCGCGTTCAAGAACGACCGGAGCGGTTGCTGAGAGGCGCGGATGATCTCAACCAGCATTTGTACTTACAACTGATGCGCGACAGCATTCCGCAGCTTTTACACTACGAAGATCGCAACAGCATGGCATACGGCATCGAAGCGCGTGTACCATTTCTCGATCACCGTTTGGCGGAATTTTCGCTCGGCGTGCATGGCAATCTGAAAGTCAGAGGTCCTGTCACCAAGTGGTTTATGCGTCGCGCGCTAAGTGGCGTCCTGCCCGACGAAGTTGTGAATCGGCGCGACAAGCTTGGCTACCCGACGCCATTTGGTCAGTGGTTGCGAAGCGATATGCGACTGCAGCGCGACGTGCGCCACTATCTGTTCGATAAGGTCATCAAGCGCGAATGGCTGGATCGTCCAAGCATCGAGCGCATGTGGGATTTACACATTCGCAAACTACGTAACTACAATCAGACGATCTACGCTATGATCACGGCTGAACAGTGGCTCAGCCAAGTCGAAGCTGCCGGAGCGCCAGCCTAATGGGTGCCGCCCAGTCACCGTGCAGCGCCTACCTGCTGCGCTTGCATCACTTCTAACCCTGTCGTCGAGTTCCGTTCAGGAATTTCCATGCGTTTCACCCGGCTCGCGTTCGTCCTCACTGCCGTCTATCTTGCCCTGATTGGCGGCACATATTACTACCAGTTTTTTACAATTCGCGTGCTGCATCATGCCGTTATCACTTTGTTGGTGATCGTCTGGCTGGCGCGGCGTGTTCGGCACGGACTGCCCACCACACCGCTGAATTTGCTGTTGGTGATGTTGATCGGTGTGTGGGCGTTGTCAGCAGTTTTCAGTCTTGATCCCCGTTCGGCATTCGAAAATCTGTGGTTTCCGTTAACGCATCTCGTCTTGTTTCTCATAATCGCGGACATGATCGGGCGTGGGCGTGAAAAAGTGCTGATAGAGACCTTTTTCTTAGTCGGCACGATCATCATGCTGCTGGCGCTGGCGCAGTTGGTTGCGTGGTATACCGGGATTGATCTGATGCTGGAAGGTGGAGTAGGTTGGCTTAACGTTGGCATGATCTTGCCCCCGGAAACGCCCATGATTTTCATTCCATTAGGCGTAAGCACGTGGTTGGCGGCGTTTGCGGCTGCCACCAGCGTGTTTACTTTCGGCTGGGGATTGAGTTTGGCGAACCGCGGCTACCGGATCGCTTTTTTCGTGTTGGCAGCCGCTATGCTGTTGGTGCTGATCGGCACTTTCTCACGCGGGGGGTTCATCGGGTTCGCTGTTGGAGTTAGTGCGCTGATCGGGCTGTATGTCCTGAATGCGTTACTGCCGCGAGCATCTACCTCCCCAAGCGCATCGCGGTCGCAGGCTGTGAAAGTGTTTCCTCTCGTAATCATTGCTGGGGTGGTGGTCGCCTCGGTAATTGGACTGATTGTGCTGATTGGGCGTTCCGAGTCGCGTTCGACCGGGGACAATCTGCGTTTTGGCTTGTGGGGTGGGTCAGTCTCGATGATCTGGAGCGATCCACTGACCGGGGTAGGTCCCGGGTTGTTCGGTCGCGCCTACCGCGAAATCCGTGATCCCCGCAGCGTTGATGATCGGCTCTCGACCGCGCATAACGCGTATCTCAACAATGCCGCCGAAACCGGCATTTTCGGTATCCTTGTGATGATCGGATTTGCATTCGTGATCGTGGCACGCTGGTGGATTCTGTGGCGGCGCGCCGGAAACCGGGTGCGGCAGCGGCGCTTAGGCGCGGCGCTGGCGGCGCTGGCGGCGTTCAGCGTGCAAAGCGTATTCGATACCTTTGTCATCACGCCGCTTGTGCTGCTCAGCCTTGTGTTGATCGCCTACTGCATTATTGAACCGGGATCGCTGCGGTCAAACACTCCGTCACGGTGGAGTCGCGTTACCGCTGTTGGGCTGGCGCTGGTATTTGCCGTTTATGGCATCGCTTTCATCCAATTCGATCGGGCGCAGGCGTTGTTTCACGATAGTGTGCGCACCGGCGATCTTGCTGCCGCGCAGGAAGCTGCCGCACTTGATCCGCACCTGAACCTCTATCAACTTCAAGTCGCGTACTTGATTGGGCAGGGTGATGATCTTGGCGCGGCGGTGGCAGCCTACGAAAGCGCGCTCGCTCTTGAACCCACATGGGAAACAGGCTGGATCAATTTAGGCGCGCTGCGCGAACAGCAGGGCGACATCGAAGGTGCGCTAAGTGCGCTGGTGCGCGCGGCAAATATTCGCCGGGAAGGTTTAGGCTATCTCAATTGGGCGCGAATCGCTGAAGCACACGCCGCCGCGCCGGATGATCTGATCGTAGAACGGTACTATGCAGCAGCGCTGCCTCATTATTTGCCGCTGTCCGATTTTTGGGTACAAACCGATTTACGACGCGAAGCGCTGACGCGCTACATGCACGATGAGTCACTGCCGCTTTCGTGGCGCTACCGGGTCGCTGCTCTGCGCGATGCCGCATATGCCGCATCGCTTGTGCCCCAGAATCCCGTCACTGCGTTCGATTGGTGGGTGGTGGGTGAACACACGCTGAACATGCTGGACGATCCTCAGGCAGCAGCAGGCGCTTTTACCGAGGCAGTCCGCTTGGAACCATCAAACGGGGATTATTACGTGGCGCGTGCCCGTGCGGAACTCTCCTTTGACGAATCGGCGGCACGGCACGACCTCGACATCGCCGATATGCTGATCACCAAATACGAACATCCTAACGCGGTTCGGATCATGTTGGCGAGCACCCCGGATGAAGTCCGGCAGTGGCGTGCAGCAGCAGTTCCCCTTCGCATCATCGACCAAAACTTTGAAGGGGTACTGTATCACGGGCGCGTCGGTACATTCGACGTGTTTCCAATAATGCGTTATCCCGGATATGGAACGGCAGTCTTGCAGCCTTGGTATGATTTAGCTGCCGCTTATGAGTCAGCCGGGCAAACCGCCGCCGCGATCAACGTCTACCGCGCTATCCTCGACGCCGCTCCCGCCGAAGCGCCTGCCGCCGAAGCGGTTGCGCGTCTGCAATCGTAAACAAGGAACTCGCTTATGGTCGCACGTGCGCTTACTTATGTGCTGCTTCTGCTGTATTTGACCCTCGGCGCGACCATCAGCGGTATTCTGACGCCAACTACCCGCCAGTTGGCAATCGGCGGGTTGATCATTTTTGGCGGCATATGGCTGATCGGGCGGCGGCGGTGGGCATGGCACGCCACCGTGCTCGACGGCGCGATACCGCTGTGGATCGTCGCATTCGCCATTTCCTTGATCGCAAATCTCGATCAATGGCGGCGGATAATGATCGGGATATGGTACGCGGGTGCCTACATCATCGCATGGTACGTGCTGCATGATTTGCTCGCCAACGTCCGGATCACGCGGCGCGCCCTCATGACCGGTGTACTTTTGGCGGGGCTGCTGGTGATCGGTTTCGGCTTCTTGCAAACGCGCATCTGGTTCACGTCGAGTTTGCCGCTCATGTTCAGCGGCGTTCTGGAATTTTCGCTTCCCCGCCCAGTCAGTACGCTCGGCAACGCCAATACACTTGGCGCTTTTCTCGCCGTATTGCTGCCTTTCGCTTTCGAGTTGATGCGGCTAAGCAAAGGGTTGGCGCGGGCGCTTGCGGCGGTCTATTTTGTACTAGCGAGTGTTCTGCTGATTTTCACCTATTCACGCGGCGCCTGGATCGGTGCGGCGTCCGGTTTGGGCGTGTATACACTGCTGGTTTTGTGGAAAGGCGGTTGGTTATCACTTCGACGCTTGCAGGCGATTTGGCGTGCAGCGCCGATGCTGCTGCGGGCAGTCGCAGTCGCTGTCATGGTTGGGATTGTCGCCGTCGGTGCGTTAGCCGGCACTCAAATCGTGCGCTCCGTTCTGGGTGAGGGCGGGCGTTCTGCCAGTACGCGGCTTTGGATTTACGATGCTGCGCTGCGCGTATTCAGTGAACAGCCGCTCACCGGTTCGGGGTTGTACACCTTTGGCGCGGGCTTAGCGCAGTATTACGGAATTCCTCCGGCGGAGCCACACGCGCACGCACACAACATCGTCTTGCATGTTTCCGCCGAACTGGGCTTGATCGGTTTAGCCGTCCTCCTGATCACAGGCGTGGCGCTGGTCACTGCCAGTTTACGAAATCTGCGTGCCGATCCGGTGATCGCCGCCGGGTTGGGAGCGTCTGCGGCATTCGTGGTGCATCACCTGTTCGATGTGCCGTCGCTCAATCCGTCTATCGCACTTATGGGCTTGATCGCGTTTGTAGTCGCCGCCGCTCCATCGAAAGCCCTTCGCTTGTCCGGGTTCCGGCGGCAGGTGATGCGTTTCGCAGTCCCGCTCGTCGCGCTTGCGCTGGTGATCTCAGGCTTTTGGAGCAATGCGGTATACCAGCGCTATATCGAGGTAGTCAGCCAAACGGCAGGCGGCGCGATCTCGTTCCGTGATGGTGCAGATCGACTGCAAAGCGTGGTCGATGCCGACCCCGATCTCTCCCTATACAGCTACGAGATGGGTTATTTATATGGGCTGGCGGGCGATACACAAGCAGCGATCAGAGCATTTGAACGCTATACCGAGCTTGAACCCAATTATCCGATGGGCTGGATGAATTTGTTCGCACTTTACGAACAGGCGGGCGATCTGCCGCGCGCTCTCGCTGCCGTCCAGCGCGCACATGAACTCAGCGCGTACGAGCCAACCATTTTATATCATTTGGCGCAGACACAAACCGCAGTTGGCGCGGCAGAAGCAGCGCAGCAAACGTATGAACGTCTGCTGCTCTATGAACCTGATCTCCAGCTACTGCCCGAATGGGATGATGACCCGTTCCGCTCCGCGCTGCCCCCTGCTCCCCTCAGTGATGCGGGGCAGGTCATCGTTTATCTACAGGGCGGCGATATTGAAGGAGCGCGCGCCCTGTGGATGACAAGCGATTACCGGGCTTACTCTCCCAGCCAGACGGGCTCACATGTGCTTGATATGCTGATCGCGCTTCACGAGGATGATCGTGCGGCGGCGGCAGATTCGTTTGTGGCAGCGCAAGCGTGGATTCTCGCGCAAGGTGATGTTGTATGGGAGCATTACGGCGCGGCATGTCTTGCGCGCTTTGATGGTAACGAAGTAGCGGTGGAGTCGGAAATCCGCGCCGCACATGAAGCGCTCGACCTCGCTCCGTTCGAGTCAGATTGGCAGTACGGCGCGAATATTGCCTATTCGCAGTTTATGCGCTTGGCGATTACGCGAATGTTTCTGCCAGCAGTCGAATATCCGCTGGTCAGCCCGGTACTGCGTGCCCTTTTGGAGACATTCGACAGCACCGCAGACTCGCGTTATACCTCATGCCCGTGAGCTAACAAGCGCTCGTATAGGGTGAGTATGCGCCGTGTTTCGACCTCTTGATCGGCTTCGCTCAAAATGCGGGTGCGATTATCGAGTGCTGCGCGCCGCCGCCAATCCGCGTCGTTGACGACTCGGTGCAATGCGTCCGCCAGCGCGGTGATATGGGTATCGTCTTCGCCCGCTGGCACTAGCACCGCATTTACGCCGTGTTCGAGAAGTCCTCGGTACTGAGGTAGATCGGACATGATCGGGAACGAGCCGCACGCCATCGCTTCGTAAAGGGACTGCGGCAGCCCATCGGATGGCGGAATAGCAATATTCACGTCCGCAAGATTCAAATACAGCGGCATCTCTTCGTGAGGAATTGCTCCGACGAAGCGGACACGCTCGGTCACGCCAAGGGAATCAGCTAACTGCCGGAGTGATTCAACATAGGCGGGTACGGCGCGGTAAGTCGCAATCAGCAGAAAAGCACCGACTTCCGCTGCGATCCGCGCGAATGCTTTCAGGATCACATGTTTGCGATAAAATGGCTCTCCTAAGCGAAAGTCGAACAGAATCGCGCCCTGCTCAGGGAGATTGTGCCGCTGACGGATTTCGCTCGTGTCCAAGCCGGGGCGAAAGTGCCTCGTATCCACACCCCATGTGATGCGCTCAACCTTCTCACCCCACGCCGGATTAATATTCGTGATCGCCGCATCGAGAAACGCCGATTTGACAGTGATCGCATTCGCGCGCTCCAAAAGGCGATTTGTCCATGTCGGGCGAAAGCGTCCGTTGTAGAATTGATCCGCGAGAATGTCCCCGCCCATCGTCGTAACAACGACAGGAAGCGATGGCGGGAACGCCAGCGGCAGCAAATAGGCGAAAGCAAAGTGCACGTGAATCAAATCGATTTTGAGACGGCGGATCAGCGTGGCAAGTTGAAGCACATCGAGCGGCATTAGGAAGCGTTTGGCGAATGTCGGTCGCTGAATACGCGCCGCATAACTCACGGTGATCGATGCGATCTCCGGCGCGGAGGCTTTCAGTGGCGCGAGGGCGTACCAGTGGATGGTGTGTCCACCCGCTGCCCCGACTATCCCACGCTGAAGTGAAAGCGTCGAGACGACCGCATCCAGAATCAAGATACGCGCCATGTATTACTCTCCGTGTGCGCCACCATGACCGCGAGGGAATATACTACGCGCGTTTGGGGAGAGCAACTCGCCTCGGACGTACACTCGGTTATAATGGATAAAGTCCACCTCCGCGGAGATGTCATCATGCCTGCCTACGATCGTGAACACGCTGCTCGTGACGTGCAGCGTGCATATCATAAGCTCAACGCCATGTCTTCTGTTTGGCAGCAGTTCACCCCGTATCCTCGCTATTTTGAGACGCGTACGGTCGAGTTTCTGCTCATGCTGTCACGACTTCGGCGAGTATATTCTGGAGCGCTTCCCCGGCACGTGCTTGAAGTCGGTTGCGGCATAGGCTACAGCCTTGCGCTCTGGTCAGATCACGCGGATTATGTGTGCGGCATCGATTTGCTCGAAGCGATTGAACCAGCGCGTAAGTTGTTCTCGCATCTAAAAGTAGACCCGCCGCGCGCCGATCTGCTCGTGGGACAAGGCGAAGACTTGTCGGCACTGGCGGGCAAAACCTTTGATCTCGTCGTCACGCAGTACGTATTGGAACATGTGGACAATATCTCTGCTGCCCTCGCGCAGATCAAACCGCTGCTCGCTCCCGATGGGTTGGTGCTGCACGTGCTGAACAATCAGGTAGATCGTGCAGTTTGGTACATTGATTATCGCCAGCGATCGCTGATGCGGCGCGTCTATCGTCTGCTGCGAACAGGGGAACTGCTCAAATGGCTGTCGTCACCAGATGGCTTTACGCCGCCGCATGAACCCAAATTCGGCGATTTCGGCGTTGAACTCCACGAGTATTCGCTAGAAGGTTGGGCGGCGCATATCTACCGTGCGGGCTACATCGTGATCGATTATTTCCAATCCCGCGATAACAATTGGGTCTACGTGACCGCACCGCGAGTTGATGAATTAGGAGAAAGCAGCACTTAATGTGTGGAATTGCGGTCATAGCCGAGAAAGATCGCCCGGTTGATACTGCGCTGCTCATGCGCATGACTGACGCCTTAACGCACCGTGGACCGGACGGCGGCGATTGTGGGAGTTACGGGAAAGTGGGGTTCGGTCACCGCCGCTTGGCAATCATTGACTTGAGCGATACCGGACGCCAGCCGATGTCGAATGCCGATGGATCGCTGAGGCTGACCTTCAATGGCGAAATCTACAACTACAAAATGCTGCGCCGTGAACTGGAATCGCTCGGTTACCAATTCCGCACGCAAAGCGATTCCGAAGTGATCTTGCACGGCTACGCGGCATGGGGGGCGGACTGCGCCAAGCGCTTTAACGGCATGTTTGCTTACGCGATCTGGGATGTGGCGCGGCAGACACTTATCGCCACCCGCGATCATTTTGGCATTAAGCCGATATTCTACGCGCATCGCGACGGACGACTGCTGTGTGCTTCGGAGATTGGGGCGCTGCTGACCGATCCAACCCTCCCACGCGACCTGAATCCGGAGGCGCTCCATCATTATCTCAGCCTGATGAATGTGCCCGCACCGCATACGATTTACAAGCACATTTTCCGACTGCCTCCCGGTTGCACGCTCATTTTTCACGACGGGCAGCTTACGATTCAGTCCTATTGGACGCTCGATCCGGCGCAACCGCTCACCGCCGACGATGAACGCATCCTGATCGACTTGGAGGCGCAGTTGGCGGCGGCAGTCGAATCACAGTTGGTTGCGGATGTGGAAGTTGGGGCATTTTTGAGCGGCGGCGTTGATTCCAGCGTGGTGTGCGCGCTGGCGGCACGGGCACAGCCGCAGTTTCGCACATTTTCGGTGTCGTTTCCGGGGCTGCCCGCCTTTGATGAAAGCGAACCGGCGCGTCTTGTCGCGCAGCATCTTCGCACACAACATCAAGAGATCATCGGCACAGCAAGCGCAGTGAATGATCTGCCGCGCATGACCGCATTATTTGCTGAACCGTTCGCCGTGTCGTCGGTTATGCCGCTGTATTGGATGTCACGCGAGGCGAAAAAGTATGTCAAGGTGGTGCTGACTGGGGACGGCGGCGATGAAGTGTTCGGCGGTTATCCGTGGCGTCACAGTCTGCTCGATGCCAAAATTGACCGCCTGCCTGCGTTTGGCGGCATGCGGCGCGGCTTTCCGTCCGCTTACAACCGCTGGCACACTTCGTATGCACAAAGCGTCATCCACCGGTTGAGCAGTATCCCGCTTTATGGACGCGAAACGCTGCGCGACTGGAATTACATCCAGCAGTTTACCATCCTCAACGAAGCGGAGAAGCGCGCGATATACACACCTGCATGGGCGGAAACAGTGCGCGATCATTCGACTGATCGTTTTCTGATGGATCAGATGCCGCCGCCTT
The DNA here is from genome assembly GCA_026645745.1 of Anaerolineae bacterium. Taxonomy (GTDB): domain Bacteria; phylum Chloroflexota; class Anaerolineae; order Aggregatilineales; family Phototrophicaceae; genus Flexifilum. The sequence continues at coordinate 11,561 of JAPKMU010000119.1, forward strand.
CTGTGGATCGTCTCGCACGCTGGCTCACGTTTGATTTGCGCACGACCTTACCCGATGAGATGCTGATGAAAGTTGATCGGGCGACGATGGCGTGGGGCTTGGAGGCACGTGTTCCCCTGCTCGATCCTACACTGGTCGAGTACGCGATCCGTATTCCCCAGCATTTGAAGGTGCGCGGGAATAACGGCAAGCTCATCCTAAAACGGCTGTGCGAACGGCTCGCCCCGCCGCAGATCGCCAGCCGACCCAAGCACGGCTTCAACACGCCGTTGGACGACTGGTTCCGGGGTGAACTGCGCCCGATGGTCGAAGACTTGTTAAACGAACAGCGCATCAAAGCGGCGGGTATTTTCGATCCCGCTGTGGTGCGCCAGTTAATCGAGTGGCAGCGCACGCGCCCCGACATGGGACTCGCGAACGTCGTATTCACGCTGCTACAATTCGAATTATGGCGTGAGCAGGTTAGGGCATCATAACTGTAAGGATTTCGTGAGCGATCAAGCATTCAGCACAATTCCGTTTGAGCGGTGTGAAAAACCGGAGTGGGACGCCTTCGTAGAAAAGTCCGACGAAGCATGGCTGCTTCACCTCTACGACTTTCAGCCCACGTTCGCAACATGGGGACGCCGCCCGTTAACTTTCGCCATTCGTGATGAACACGAAATATTGGCGCTTGTGCCGCTGTTTCTGATTGAAGATCAGGGTACGAAGCTGTCGCGCGTCCTGAGGATTGCGCGCCTTGACGTGTACGGCGGAATCGCGCTCAAGAATGGACTTGGCGAAAAGCATCGCCGCAAAGTCTTGACGTTCGCGTATGAAGAAATTCACCGCCTTGCGCGTCAATACGAGGCAATGGATTTAACCGCCGTGGTGATGCCGTGTACGCCTGCGTATCGCGGCGATCGTGCGCCGCGCGTCAACCCGCTGATCGATTACGGCTGCGAGAATACTTTGACCCAAGCTATGTTCGTAGATTTGCGCCGCCCACTAGATCAGATACGCAAAGACTATTCCCGTGCGACGCATTTTAAGCTCAAGCATCAGGATGTTGAATCGCTCGTGCTCCGCGAAGCGCAAGGGTTAACAGATGTTGATACGTATTATGCTTTGCATCAGGAAACTTATCACCGAACCGGCGTGAAACCGCACCCCCGCGCCTATTTCGAGCATATTTTCCGCGACTTTCTGCCAGCAGGATTGTCTCATATCCTGTTTCTGGAACGCGATGGTAAGCCCGTCGCCGCCATGAACATCGCCACCTACAAAGGCGCGGCGATGTACTGGACGGGCGCATCGCAGGATCAAAAGGAAGCAGGTGACAATCACATGCTGATGGATGCGCAGATCGCCTATGCGCACGGGCAGCACTACGAGTGGTTTGAGGTGGGGGAAGTTTTCCCCAACACAACCGACGCCAAACTCAAAGGCTTGACCGATTTCAAACGCAGTTTTGGCGGGGAAATGTTTCCCCTGTATCGCGGGCGCATTTTGTATCGTCCTAAGCTCGAAACGACGGTGCGCGCGCTGCGTTCTATCCGAAAGCGCCTGTAATGCCCATCGATCCCAACGAACTCACCAGCAACAATGTATACGATGCGATAGCACATGACTACAGCGCCGATATTGATCCCAACTGGACGCAGTATCTTAAGTTTCATCTGCTGGAACGCTTCGCCAGCCCACGTGCTGTCTGTTTGGACATCGGGATCGCCAATGGTTTGACGAGCATCGCCTTAGCGCCCAAAGTCACGCATATTCACGGCGTAGATATCAGTACCGAACTCTTGAAAATCTGCCAAGAACGGATTGAGCACGACAGCATACGCAACGTGACGCCGCATTACCAGAGCGCGACCGATTTGCAGTTCCCGGATAACACGTTTGACCTCGTTTTCTCGTTTTCAACGCTGCTGCTCGTGCCGCAGCCGGAAAAAGCTTATCGAGAGGCGGCGCGCGTGCTCAAACCCGACGGGATTGCCGTGTTGGATATTACCGGTCGGTGCAATCTATCACAGCGTTACTGGGGACGCTACTATCAACAGCACGGTCACTTTGGCGTCAACGCTTACAATCTTGATGATATTCGTGACCTCTTCGACGGCTTAGGCTTGCAAACGGTGGAGACACATCCGTCCGGCTTGCTCGATCAGTGGAAATATCTACCGCTGCTGTGGCGCATGCGTTTTATCGAAAAGCTGACGCATGGCACGCGGCGCACACCCGATCTCGATTACCGCATCTCCCGGCTTTTCCCTCAATGGGC
>JAPKMU010000011.1 GCA_026645745.1 Anaerolineae bacterium
TTGGTCAGGGGACGCAGACGGCATATCAGCACGGCGCAGCACTGCCTTAATACGGCTTGAGAGTTCGCGGGGTCCAAACGGTTTGGTGATGTAATCGTCCGCGCCCAACTCCAGTCCATACACCTTGTCATTCTCTTCGCCCTTTGCGGTGAGCATAATCACCGGAATAGACGAAAACTCCCGCAGCATCCGTAGGGTTTCAAAACCGTCAAGCTCCGGCATCATCACGTCGAGGAGCACAATATCCGGTAGGCGTGTGCGAATGGCTTCCAATGCCTCCAGACCCGTGTGCGCTTCGATGACCTGATGCCCTTCCAGCTCAAGGTTCATCCGGATGAAATTGATCATACGCGGTTCGTCGTCAACGACGAGAATTCGCTTTCCATCGCGCTGCTGCACACGCGGTGGGCGATTTGCAGCCATGCGGTACCTTTCTTTTGTTTAATCGTTGCGGAACGGCAGCGGAAATTCGGCTGCGTCGTTCGGATTTGGCAAGACTTCGACAAAGGTAATACGCCACCAAGGTAGAATAATGGTCGTTACGCCGTCTTCCACCCACGTTACCTCGCGGTCAGTACGTTCGCGAGGATTTTTGCCCACAAGCGCCTGATCGGTTGGCTGTGGCATCTGCTCAACATCCATTTTGATCGGTTCGGAGTTGTTTATATGTACGAGTAGCGTGATCATCGTCCCTCAAGCAATTGATTGTTGACGCGAGGTCAGGTGCCGCTCGTTTTGAAATACAGATGCGCCACCAACTTACCAAATTGTATCTCATCTCCATCGCGCAGAACGCGGGGAACTTCTGGAATCAGCCGCTGACCGTTTAGATGGGTTCCGTTTGCGCTGCCAAGATCAATGATGGTCAGAGTCATATCGTCCCGGTAAATTGCGCAGTGAATCCGCGAGACACCGTTTTCCAGCGCACCGTAAGGCGTCAAGTCAACGTCCGGTTTGTTGAGCGCGGTCGGATCAAGGCGTCCGAAAACGACGCGGCGATCAGGCTTAAATGTGACGGGTTGGTTTGCATCCCGAATCATTAAGACGATTGTCGCATCTTTCTCAAAGTGCGCAGTACCAAAGATGCCCGACATTTCTTTGGGGAGGTCTTTGGTTTCGACTTTGATGGCGCGGGTATCCTTCCCTGTCAGCAAGCGCCCGCATTCTTCACAGTAGAAGTAGCCTTCACGGTTACGATGCGCGCAGTTTGGGCATATCTTCATTCGTTTTCTTCCGGACCCGAATCAGAGAGCAAATAGCGTGTTTGATGAACTAACCTTTTGCGCCCTTTGTCTGTAAAATCTCCGGTAAAGGCGACCTGCTGCGCTTCCGCCTGTGCCTGCTGACCAAGCTCGCCGTGCCCAAGCTCGAACAAGCGAGTTGCCAGATTTTCAAGGCGGCGGGTAGCCTCTCCTACGTCACCGCGTTCGAGCGCGGCTTGTGCCTGCTCTTGCATGCGGTAAAGCGTCAGTTTACCCAGCGCATCCAAAATCACTTGCGGCGGATCGTCCTCTACCTGCGTGTCGGTCACTTCCAACGACATGTCGTTTATGGATTTGAAGCGCTGGAAGTCATTGGGGAAAATATCCCCCGTGACGCTCAAGCGCGCAATCGTCCGAAAACCGAGTTTGAGGTCAACCGGCAGTTCAAACTGGAGCAGGGTGACAATGCTGCGGTTATATTGAAGCCCGCCGAGTGGAATGATATGTGACTCGGCATCAAGCGGCTGCGGATCAGGCAGCAGGCGGAATGCGGACTCAAGTTTGATGTCGGGATCGGGTGCGACAGAAAGGGTAACACGCTCTGCGAACGTGTTTGCAAGCCCGCGTACTCGATCATTGAGAAAGCGAACCACGCCTCCCGCCGAATTGATGTACGAGGTCGAACCCCCTGTCGCAGAGGCGATTGAGTCCATGAATTTGTCATTCCATTCTTGACCCAATCCCATCGCGCTGATGCTGATTCCGGCATCTGCGGCTTCACGCGCAAGACCTAACGTGAAGTCTTGATCGCCGTAGGTATGCCCATCCGTGAGCATGATGATATGGTTCACGAGCCGAGGGGCGAGAAACTTGCGGTTTTGTTCAAGCCCAAGCTTTAACCCCTGCCCGATCTCTGTTCCGCCAAAAGCGCTCATCATGCTGACACGCGCTTTAAGTGTTGAACGTTCGCGAACGGTTGTCGCTTCGATCACGACTTCGGCGCGGTCGTTAAATGACACAATCGACAGCACATCGTCTTCACGCATTTGATCGATGATCTGGTGCGCGGCGACCTTCACCTTTTCAAGGCGGATACCTTGCATTGAATTGCTGCGGTCAAGCACAAGCGTAAGATTTAGCCGCGCTTCGTTCTGCGATTTGTGCTCGTTGGCGCGTGCATCGGGAAATATTTCCGCAAGCATATAGACCACTTGCGTCTCTCCCAAGAGCACTACGGTGCGTTTGCTCGTTGTCACCCGAAATGTAAAGCCGAGTCGCGGCTGATCCGCTTCGCGCTTTGCTTGTGCATCATATTCGCGGCGTCGAGCGTCATCAGTCAATAGTTCATGTGCCGCCGTGATATCTTGAAATTGCGCGGCTGCCCCTGCGCTGTTCCGGTTAACGTCAGGATGTAGTCGTCGGGCAGCACGCCGATACGCGGTCTTTATGTCTTCAACGGATGCGTTCGACGCGACCCCAAGTTCGCCATAGGGATCGAAATCTATTGGCATAGTTCGTTTTCGTCCATGAGTTAGCCCGGCAGCTGCAGCAAGATTACGGTTACGTTGTCCAATCCACCACTTGCGTTGGCGCGCCGGACAAGTTCACTACATGCATCTTGGGGATTTGGATACTGCGAGACGACTTCCCAGATTTGCCGTTCATCCACCTGATTCCATAAGCCGTCGCTGCACAGCAGAACACGGGAACGCGGTGGTAGGCGACGCATCAACGTATCGACTTCGATCTGTTCATTCTGACCAAGCGCCCGGTACAGCACATTTTTCTGCGGGTGATCCAGCGCTTCATCAGCCGTAATCTGGTCGAGTTCTAACAGCCGCTGCACCAGTGAATGATCGCGCGTGAGCTGTTCCAGTTTGTCGCGGTGGATCAAGTAGAGACGGCTGTCGCCTACATGTGCCATGTACGCCATATCACCGATGATCATCAGGGCAGTCAGCGTCGTGCCACCGTCCGGTACTTTTTGAACGATCTCACCATTTGCCTTGAGGATCGCCTCAGTCATTGCCTCAGTGATCGGGACATCGTTATAGCGTTCATCGCCTGCCAGCATCGGCACATAGACTTTGCTGGTCAATGTCCCAAAGACTGATCGCGCGGCAATCGCGGATGCTTTTTCACCATCGTGATGCCCGCCCATGCCGTCGGCAACGATAAACAAGCCAAAATCGGGGCGTTCAAGGACACTGCGCGACGTGGAGAAAAATGAGTACGCCGAATCCTGATTGTTACTGCGAACCATGCCGACATCGGTCACTTGACCGAACGCAATATGCTCGTTTCCCTTAAGGTCGATAAGCGCGTCCTGCGGTAGAGGACGTGTGACGCCGTCAGCAAGTGTGCCTGTGCTGGCATAAGCAGGTCGCCCTTCAAGTTCGACGGTAGTCTTTGCGCCCTTGTTTTCACTGGGCGGTGTCGGAGGGGCTGCTGAAGCCGGAGTGCTCGCGGGCGGCTGTTCTTTTTGCGCCGCCGCCGCACCTGTGTTTTTGGGTTCCGGCTTATTCGAGAACAGCCGTCGGAAAATATCCATTAGTGTCTCACTCCATCCATAAGCGCAAATCGGCTGATCTCGCGCGCCTACAACACCAACGGGAACGCATAGACGCTGTGATCCAGCGAACCCGTGACAATGAGGTCGTTTGTTACCGCCGCTCCTCCGGTAATCGCACCATCGGTCTTGAACTTCCACCGCTCTTTGCCGTTGTCGGCATCTAAGCAGTAGAAGTAATTATCTGTCCCGCCGAAGTATAACGCACCTTTAAAAACAATGGGTGACGAAACAATTGGCGTTCCGGCGCTGTATTTCCATTTTTCGCGCGAAGTCTGCGCGTTCAATGCGTAAATATTGCCATCGGTCGAACCGAAATACAGCAGCCCTTTGAATTCTACAGGTGAACCAATGATAGGACCTGTTGTGCGCACTCTCCACGAACTGACGCCGCTGTTGGCATCAAGCGCGTAGATGAAGTGGTCGCTTGATCCGAAGTATACAACGCCTTCGTTGGGGTCAACATAAGGAGACGAATATATTGCGCCACGAGTACGAAATGACCACTTGCGCTGACCCGAAAGACTGATGCCAAAGATCTCGCCCGATTCGCAACCGACGATCACCATATCGTTTGTAACAGCAGGGCGTGAGCGCACCGGAGCGCCGGTATCGAACGCCCATAACTGGCGTCCGTTCAGGACATTCATCGCGTAGACTTTGCCATCATCACTGCCAACAAATACATGATCGTGTGCAACACGCGGCGAAGACCGAACACGACCTTTCGTCTGCTGCGTCCATGCGACACGCCCGGTACGGACATCAACCGCATAGATGTTCGTGTCTTCAGAGCCAAAGACAGCGTACTTGCTGCTTTCATCCACTGCTGGCGTGGAGGCAATACCACCATTTGTGGGGAACTTCCAAACCTGTTCGCCCGTTTCCAGCTTTAGCCCCCATACATTCGAGTCGTAAGAGCTAACCAGCACGAACTCACGGTAAACAGTTGGACTCACACGGACTTCGTCTTCAGTCTTGAATACCCACTTGGGTTGTAATCCGCCTCTTTCGCCCATGTCGTCAAAGAAGTTGGTTGCTTCTTGCGGACGCGGTGCACCGGGAGATGAGGGGGCGCTCGGGCTGATGCTGTTTGGCTGCCCGCCACCTGACCATGCGGGGTGGATGCGGCGACCGGACCAAGTGCCATTGGGCGGTACCGGATTTCCTCTAGCGCACTGCGCATTTCAGACGCTGATTGATAGCGATCAGTCGGGGAAGCTGCAAGTGCTTTTTCAATGATCGCGACAAACCTTGGCGACACATTCTGATTGTAATTGGGAATCGGTCGTTCATGGAAGCTGAACGGCGGTTCAAGCCGAGGGTCTTTGCGCGTCAGAATATGATGGAGCGTTGCTCCAAGGCTGTATAGGTCACTGAGCGGCGAGGCATCACCGCGATACTGCTCTGGAGCGGAATAACCTTCCGTTCCAATCATGGTGTGCTTTTGCTTCGTGCCTTGAACGAACACCTTCGCGATACCAAAGTCGATCAGGCGAACTTTTCCCAGCGAGTCGATCATCACGTTCGACGGTTTCATATCGCGGAACACGATCGGATCGGGCTTTTGACTGTGCAAATAATCGAGCACGTCGCACAATTCCGCCGCCCAATCGACCACTTTATCAACCGGTAGGTCTTTAGTCTGCGTGAGGATCACCTCAAGGTCGCGCCCGTTGATATATTCCATGACGAGATAGGCGCGGTCGCTGATATCAAAGAAGTCAAAAATCTTTGGGATCGCCGGATGACTGAGTGAGGCGAGAATATTTGCCTCACGCTGAAAAGTTCTCAACATTGACTTACGCAAATTCGGATCGGTAACAAGCGTCTGCATTTCCTTGATTGCCACCAAGCGCTTTGCTTCAGTAAACATCAAGTCGCGTGCTTGGTAGACCGTCCCCATGCCGCCGCCGCCCAATACACCAAGAATCTTGTAACGATTCTGGAGAACGACATTTGCTCTTAGCGAGGAGTCTTGGCTTCCATCGCCTTCCCGGTTCGCAAACTGTTTTGTCTCCGGCATATACGTTGCTCTACTGATGATAATGTGTTCAGGATGAGTGGATAGGATGAATAATCAACCTTGACTCATTATATTGGACAGGACAGAATACCGCAATCAATCCCTTAAGAAACTGGTGTTTTCAATACGTGACCTCAACCGGGAATCCACTGGCAATTTACCTGCACATCCCGTTCTGCCACATCAAGTGTACATACTGCGCGTTCAACACCTACACAAACCTCGACCATCTTGTTGAGCCGTTCGTCCGCGCTTTGATCCGCGAAATCGAGTTTTCAGCGGCAAGTAAGCCGGGTCAGCATGCGGGTACGGTCTTCTTTGGCGGCGGCACGCCGACCGTGCTTTCACCAGAACAATATGCTCGAATCATGAACGCGCTCAGACGGGGCTTTTACCTGCAAGACGATGCCGAAGTCTCGCTTGAAGTGAACCCCAGCGATGTAACTCAGGCATATTTGACGGCACTGCGTGATGTTGGTTTTACGCGCATCAGTATCGGTATGCAAAGCGCAATCGAGAGCGAGCTGCGCATGTTTAACCGCCGCCATGATAACGACTCGGTGGTGCGGGCAGTCTCAGCGGCGCGGCGCGCAGGTTTCGACAATCTGAATCTCGATGTAATCTACGGGATACCACATCAGACGCTTGACAATTGGGACGCAACACTGCGGCAAATGCTCGCACTAAAACCCGATCATGTGTCGCTGTATGCGCTTACGCTTGAAGACGAAACATCCATGAAAGCATGGGTCGAGAAAGGTCGCCTTCCCGCACCAGACGATGATCTTGCGGCTGATATGTACGATATGGCGACGGATCAGCTTGGTGGGGCAGGGTATGGGCAGTATGAAATCAGCAATTGGGCGAAGCCGGGTCGGGAATGCCGCCATAACCTTCAATATTGGCGTAGTTTACCTTACATTGGGCTTGGTCCCGGTGCGCACGGGTTTGCCGATGGTGTCCGCTATTCGGTGATTTTATCGCCGCACCGCTATATCAAAACGCTGGAAGAGGCGTCAGAATCCCCAGGCGTATATCCGCGTACACCTGTCACCGCCGAGGCGACACTGCTTCGACCCGCTGACGAAATGGTTGAAGTGCTGCTTATGGGGCTGCGGCTGACTCAAGAAGGCATCCACCGCGAGACATTTCGGCAGCGGTTCGGTGTTGATGTGCTGGAAGCGCATGGGGATGTGATCCGCAAGTATGCGGATCACGGTTTGCTGCATGTGGACGACTCGTATGTGCGCATCACGCACGCGGGACGGCTGCTCAGCAGCATGATCTTCCGCGAATTGGTATAGCGCGGCTCGATCAATACTCGCGGGCGAACAACGTTTGGCTGAGTCGGACGAGATCGCTCATCGCTTGTGCGCCGTTGAGTCCAGTATTTTCAAGCGCCGCCAGCGCGCGGTTGTAGTAATCGGCTTCATTTTGGCGGGTGTAGGTTTGCGCGCCCGCTTGATCGAGCAAATGTACGGCTTCGGTCACATCTGCGTCCGTGAAGGTGTCACGCTGGTACACCTCTGCGAGTGCTGGACTGTGCGTCAGCCCATACAAAACGGGAAGGGATTTCTTGCGCGAAGTGATGTCCGTCGCAGCGGATTTTCCCGTCACATGCGGGTCGCCCCAAATGCCGAGAATATCATCGTGAATTTGAAAGGCGATCCCCAAATTTAAGCCGTATTCCGCGAAGTGCGCCGCCGTTTGTGTGTTGCCACTTCCGATCAACGCACCGATTTGCGCGCACGCGGCGACCAATGCCGCTGTTTTTCCGCTCACCATTGATAGATATTCATCGACAGTGACTTCGGTTTGATGCTCGAAACGCATGTCGAGATGCTGCCCGCGCGTTAGTTCAAGGTTGGTCGCGTTGAAAATCTGCCAGCAAGCGAGGGCAACTTCTGGCGATGCTGTTTCGGTAAGGCGTGCCATTGAACGATATGCAAGCGCGAACATAGCATCCCCGGCGTTGATCGCGTTGGCGCGTCCCCAGACTTTCCAAACCGTCGGGCGGTTATGCCGCAATTCGCTGTCATCTTGAATGTCGTCATGAATCAGAGAGAAGTTATGGAGGAGTTCAACGGCGGCGGCAGCAGGAATCGCTGCTTCCCAATGACCGCCCGCCGCTTCTGCTGACAGCAGAAGCAAAATCGGACGGATGCGTTTTCCTGTGGGGGTGTTATGCGGTGTACCGTCCTCGTTCACCCATCCCAGCGGATAGCGCAGCATGGTCTTGAATTCTGGCGCTTCCGGTGCGGAATCAACGACGGTGCGCATGAAGGTTTCCAAACTGGGGAGGTAGCGGCGCGCAAGATCAGCGATAAGCACGATGTGTTCAATCCTTCAGCAGGGTGACATGGCGAAGCGCGTCTACGGTGCGTGCTCCGCTGCACAGCATGGAAATGCGTATCTGCGCGGCGGTGATCTTGATCAATTGATCAACCGCTTCTACGGATTGATCCGCCGCTTTGAGAAAACCGCCTGCCATTCCACCGATCAACGCGCCAAGCGCAATCGACTTGGCAATGTCGATCCCGTTCTTCAAACCGCCGCTGGCGATGATCGGGAGATTCGGCGCGCCTTTGACAGCATACTGAATTGCATCTGCGGTAGGAATTCCCCAATCGGCAAATGCAGCCGCAACTTGGGCATGATATTCGTTCGGTGCGCGGTGATATTCCACTTCGCTCCATGATGTCCCGCCCGATCCCGCGACATCAATGGCTGCAACCCCCGCATTCGCCAAATCACGGCAGTTCGCTTCACTAAATCCCCACCCAACCTCTTTGGCGATCACAGGGACTGGGAGCGCACGACAAACGGCTTCGATTTTCGGAAGCAATCCCGCAAAATTGGTGTCACCTTCAGGCTGTACGGCTTCCTGAAGCACGTTGAAATGAAGAATCAGCGCGTCTGCCCCGATCATATCAACGGCACGCTTGCACTCGTCTACACCATACCCATAGTTGAATTGAACCGCGCCGATATTGCCAAACAAGAGAATATCCGGCGCAATATCCCGTACTTGATAGGTGTATGCCATGTCCGGGTTTTTGATCGCTGCCCGCTGCGAACCCAAACCGAGCGCGATGCCGTTTGCTTGCGCGGCTTCAGCGAGGCGGCGGTTGATCGCATGCGCAAGCTCAGAGCCACCCGTCATCGAGGAGATCAGAATGGGAGCGCTTAACGTTTTGCCAAAGAGCGTAACGCGGGCATCAACTTCTTTGAGATCAAGTTCTGGAAGTGCTTGATGGAGAAAACGAAATTTTTCGAGTCCGGTCGTGAGCCGGGGAAACTGCACATCGCGTTCGAGGTTGATGCGAATGTGCTCGGTTTTGCGATCTTCAATTGATGGAGTCGCCGTGACTTTGTTCATCAGACGGTGTTCCTTCATTACGGTGAGCGTCAATCGTACCTGATGCACGGGAAAGCGTCAACCATAGGCAGCAGGTGTGCACACTGGCAGAACACCACTTGATCTGTATAATCACTACCCTTGTATAGGGCTTCCCTGTGAAAGGCTGGAGGAAACACTCATGTCAAAGACTGAAGAGCGCGTGCGCGATATCGTGGTTGATCTCTTGGGCGTCGATTCGGCGAAAGTGACGCCTGAAGCGCGCTTCCGCGAAGATCTCGAAGCCGACTCGCTCGATCTGGTCGAACTGATTATGGCGTTCGAAGAATCATTCGGCGGCGAAATCAGCGACGAAGACGCACAGAAGATCACGACCGTCGGCGATGCAGTGTCGTACATTGACACCCATATGAACCCGACCGCGTAACACCCCTGTTGTGTGCCCAACAGGGGTTTTGCCGTAGGCAAGGTAGGTCGTTCGCGGGCTACCTTGTTTTATTTTTGATAAATGCCGTGACTCGTAGAGAAAATTATCAATTGTGCTGCCTTCATTGAACCCCAATAGAGTTAATTGAGCGAGCGGATCGTCCTCATGGCATCAAGTTGTGGCTTTGGGTTGTCCCGCACCTTCGAAAGTAACGGTCTGACGGGGCGTCAGCGTGAGCGCGAACAGCACCAGCCCGATATTGGTGACGAATACTCCTACGCCGGGGGATGCTGCAACATCAAATGCCCGCAGTAGGTCGAGCGCACGCGCAAACCCAACGAGTCCGCTGATGAGTCCGATCAAGGCGACCGCTGCGCTGAGAATTGGGTAGGCGTGCTTCAAACGCCCTGTTAGGCTCAACGCAAGCGCCGCCGCTGCGATCAACGCAAGTCCGAACTGCTGCTGATAATTGCCGTTGGAAAGCTGCGTAACAAAATCAAATGGGGGAAGCAGTCCAAGCGCTGTGGCGAACGCGGCTGCCCAACACCAAATGCGCCAGCGGCGTTCACGATGCGCTGAGAGTGCAAACAGTATGCTGATTACCACGAGTGGAAGCCGCAGAAGCAGTGTCGTCAGCAGGGCAGGGGATTCCGCTCGGACAAGTGGGTGAAGACTCGCCCATTCCGCGAGATCAAAGGCATGAAATGTCAGACCGCCTGCCGGGTGCGTCACCCATGCAGTGAGATATCCAATGCCGCACAGCACCAAGATCATAAAACGCACAATGAATTTCCCCGTCAGCTTTCGTCTACTGTGGATTGAGACGGAGTTTCGGACGCGGGCGTTCCAGAAAGTTCGTCAAGGCGGGCGCGGATTTGATCGTCTTCTTCCGCCTGTTGATGATAGAAATTCACCATAAACTCGCTTTGACGCTGACGCAGTGCCAGCGGTGCAACTGCGCGAATATCCGCGATGGATGCTTGGTTGCGTCCATCAGCAGCAGCATGGGCGCGTGCCGCCTCAAAAAGCGTGTATTCGGCGCGATGGCTATCAATATCGAGCGCCTGCACCAGCTTGATTCCTAGTTCGACCGCGTTTTCATCGAGCGTCGTCTCTTTGAGTAGTTCACGCGCCGCAATGATTTCTTCGCGGGTTTCCGCCGTGACCATTTCCCATTCGCGCACGAATCGGGTGGGACTGGCACGGTAGGCACGCACACGGTTATAGACCTCGACGCGCTCCTCACTCGTCATCAAGCCGCGTACATTTACGCGCAAGCCAAAACGATCAAGGATTTGCGGGCGCAGTCGCCCTTCCTCCGGGTTCATCGAGCCGATCAAGACGAAACGCGCGCGATATGTTCCCGCCATTGCGCCGCGCCGCACGGTATACATTCCCTGAGCGGCGGCATCAAGGATCGCATCCACGATGTCATCCGCCAGCAGGTTTACTTCGTCGATATACAGTAGATGATTATGCGCACGTGCAAGAATACCTTTTTCCAGCTTAATCCGACTCTGCTGAACGGCAACGCGCTCATTGATACCGCCGACGACATCCTCAAGACGGGCATTCAAGGGCAGTTCAACGATCTTGACTGGCTCATAATGCGAGATCGATTCACCAGCTTTGTATTTTTCCCAGCAGTCGGGGTAAAGCACGCGCGCGCTTTCGTGCTGAAGATCTTCCGGCAGCACTTCGTCGTCACAATCGCTCACCTCGACATTAGGAAGGATGCCTGTCAGGCTGCGGACGACGGTCGTTTTGCCTGTTCCACGAGGACCAATCAACAGGACGCCGCCAACTGCTGGGTTGATCACCGCCAGCATCAACGCGACGCGCATTTCGGTTTGTCCCACGACTGCCATAAACGGGAATGGCTGAATATCCGCCAAGCCGAGATCGGGCGCGGGTGCGGAAAGAATCCGCCGTGCGCCTGCCTGCCGCAGAATCCGCAGCAGGGCGGATTCCTCTGCGCCTTGATAATCTGAGAGCGTCGATGAGTCGGTCAAGAGCCGCTTCCCTTGATTGCGGCGGCGCTTTCGATAGCGCGCTGGCGCTTACGAAACTCTTGTCGTTCGCGCGCTTGATCGGCACGCAGCTTTTCGTCGTCAGTTTCGCATAGTAATTCCGGTACAACCGAAGGTGAGCCGTTGACATCAAGCGCGACATAGACCACATACGCCGTGTTTGTAATCTTCCCTTGACCGAGAAAGGGATTTTCAGCGCTGACTTCGACTCGTACTTCCATCGATGTACGCCCTGTGTAGGTGAGTTCACCTTTGCACATGACCAGCATCCCAATACGGATCGGTTCCATGAAGGTCATCGAGTCGATTGCGACGGTCACGACGGGCATGTTGGCATGGCGCATCGCTACTAATGCGCCTGCCTCGTCCACCATGCGCATGATCACACCGCCGTGAACGTTTCCAAGCGAGTTGGCATCTTGCGGTCCCATCAACTGACTCAAGGTGAAGCGCGAGTCCGCAACACGTTTCTGAGATCGGGTGTCTTCACTCATACTATTCTTCGCCCGCGTCGGGGAGCAGATCGCTTAGGCGTTTGAAAACTTCCTCATCCCACTCCAGCACATCCACCTTATCAAAGCCAAGTTCCGCCGGAATCAACGCCAGCGGAGCGCGAGACGGGAACTTCGCTGGTTTTTTGGGTTTGGGCGGCAGCGTCTTGAGAAGCGGCGGGCGCGTGTAATTGCGCTTGCGGATGATGCGTCCATCGGGCCATAGGTTGCCGATCCATTCACCGGATGTCGTGTATACGTCGAATACGTCATTAAGCATGAAGCCGATGTATTCACCACGTTGATCAAACAGCGCACCACCCAATACCACACCGCACCAATCACCCGCGGTGTTGTAAACAAAAAACGGCTTTTCCGGATCAATCTTGAACTTACGCGGGGCAGAAGCCATCGTGTATCCTCACTCACGCTTTTACTCAGATGCGTTCATTATAGCGCCCCTGCTTGAAGGCGCGCATATATGCTGTGGAGTTCGGCGGCGGCGCGCTCCCATGTGAACTGCGCAGCGCGTTTGAATCCAGCGGCGATCAACTTTTCGCGGAGAGTCGAATCGATGATCAAACGGCGGAGGGCGTCCGCGAGTGCGTCAACATCAATGGGATCAATCATCAATGCGGCATCCCCGGCGACTTCCGGGAGTGATGATACGTTCGCGGTGACGACGGGCGTTCCACACTTCATCGATTCGAGTACTGGAAAACCGAATCCCTCGTAAATCGATGGTGTGGCGGTGCACACCGCTTCACTGTACAGGGTCGGAATATCGACATCATCAGCAAAGCCGATCAAGTGCACATGTGCTTCGACATGATGATCGCGGATGCTGGCATAAATCGGGTCTTCGAGCCAGCCTTTGCCGCCTGCAATCACAAGATCGACATCCAGACCAGAACTGCGAAGGATCGCCAGCGCAGCGATCAACCGCGCGTAGTTTTTGCGCGGCTGTACCGTGCCGACAGCGAGAACGTATGGGCGGTCGCCGATCTTGTATTTCTCTCGCACGGCTCGGCGAGTACTTGCGTCTGTGATGGGCTTGAAGCGCGAGTCTACACCGCTTAACAGCACCGTGATTTTTTCAGGCGGTGTGTGATACAGATCGATCAAGTCGTTCTTAGTAGACTGCGAATCCGCCAACACATGATCCGCATGGGCGACTGATCGCGGGACAACGGCATCCAGATATGCTTTAAGGGCAGGACTAGCGGTTTCCGGTGCTCGCGCAAATGTCAAATCATGGACGGTGAGCAGCGAGCGTGTTTGTCGGCGTGTGGGGGGCAGTACAAAATCGGTCGCATGAACCAGATCAACCGCGCCTGTGATATTTTCGATAGGGTACGGGAAGCGTGCGCGCTGCCAAATGCGCGCCCACCACTCAGACGAAAGCCGTGACGGACGCCACACGAAATTCGCGCCGGGCGGCGGGGGAAGATGCTCCCGTTTCGCTCCGGCGACGAACAAACGATAGTCGGTTTGAGTATCCAACCGAGCCAGCGCAGCAATTAGATCGCGGGTAAGCCGACCAATGCCAGCGCCTTGATGATATGCAGGCGTGTAATCAATCGCTGTGCGCGGCACGTTCTTTGTCTACGTCGTTGTAAGTCCAGTAACGGTTGGCGAAGAAGTTCCACACCATCACGATAGCGACACCGATCAGCCACGCGACCAGTGTGCCGAGCTTCGCTTCGGCGGAAGCGGAAGGAATGTAACCGGGTCGGAAGATCTGGATTTCGGGAAGAACAATCGGCATCAACAGCGCGCCAATCCAACTATATGCCGTGCTGATCCAAATGGTGCGCCCAACCCAACCGACGCCGCTAATCAACGTGAATTGGGCGAGTTGGCGGCGAATTGAACGGGTGCGTGAATCTGGATAAGTCCAAACACGATTCCAGATAAAATTGCTGATTACCGCCGCGAAAAAGGCAATCGTGCTGGCAAGCGCAACTTTTAGGTCTTTGTTTGGTTCAACTGGACTCAGAATTGACCACTGAAGGAAAAACAGCGTTCCAAAATCGATAACCGCGCCAAGCGCGCCGACGATCGCAAATTTGAGAAAGCGCTCGACTTCTTTCGCGCGGTTGCCAAACCGTTTGGCGATGGCGACCACCAGCGTATCCAGTGGATTCCGAAAGACAAGGCGCTTCAGCTCGATTGTGTCGATTTGCCCCATAAGCGTATTATTCCTATCCGCTGATAACTGCGCTGTGGCGACAGCGCAGCAGTTATCCCTAGTATGACACCAAGATGAATGAAAAGATTGTTGACGTAAAGATTGTCAGTCAAGCTGTGTACGGCGAGGTAAGACCAAGTTCCCATAAACCCTGCCGCAATGAGCCGCGCGAGAGGGTCAGGTTGGCGTCGGCTGACTTTCCACGTGGCGGTAATGATCCCTGCCCACATCACGAGATAACCTATAAATCCTATGATGCCAGTCTCGGCAAAAACATTCAAGTAGTAGTTATGCGCGTGACCTAATGGATATTTCCAGTACATCAAGCGAAAGTCCGGATAGGCGATTTCATAATTTCCCAGCCCAACGCCAAGATAGGGATTGGCTGTTGCCATATTGATCGCCGCCTGCCAATGTGCCAAGCGCTCGTACAAAGCGTAGTTTGACGGATTGATATCCACGCCGCGCACATCCGTAAACGAGAATGTTTCCTGTGTAGCGCTGTTAATGCGCTCAACGATTGAAGCAGGCAGTCGTCCGCTTGCCCATGCTAACCCAACCAGCGCAAGACCCGCCGTGACCAGCGCAATCCCATGCCACAGCTTACGTGGCGCAGTTGCCGCCAGCACCACCATTGAGACCCCAAATGCGAGCCACGCGCCGCGCCCCCACGACATTAACAGAGCCGATGCGAGAACTAGGGTACTCAACGCATAGAACAGCGCCGCTAAAAGCATCCGATACGGTAGGACACGTCGGGCGCGGTAGAAGTTCCATGCGCGCTGGGCATAGCCAAGCAAGGCAGCGGCAGAAATCGGCGTGATCAGCCCCATAAAGCCGCCGAAAGGATTGGGTTGACCGAAAGTTCCGAATGCGCGGAAGTTCGAGTCGTTGATCAACAAATGCTCCGCGCCGCTGCCGCCAAAGAATTGGAAAATACCCAATACGGCGTTTACGAGTGCGGACGTTACCAATCCAAAGATGATCCATTCCCATGCACGGTGTTCTGCCACATCCATGATCAGTAGGATGAGCACAAGAATTTGCACCCATTTTAGAAATTCGGTCAGCCATGTGCTGAACGAGTACGCGCTGAAGGCGCTCACTGCGGCGGCGGCAGCGAACACTGCGACTGCGCCGAATACCAACGACGGGGTAAATCGAGGAAGTTTTCGCTGAAGAATGATTCGATACGCGAACCATCCCGCAAAGGTGAAAATTAAGAGCCACTGCCCAAGATCAAGCGGAATCTGCACAGGGGATTCGGTTGCAAACAGGGTGCGGATTGGCGCAATGATAAGCAGCACGATAAGCGGAGCGACCGGGGTGACAGCAGTGCAAATTAACAGCGCCACGCCGCTGATCACCACAAACGCAGCCGAAGGTGGCTGCGTACCTACGAGGATGCCAATCACCAAAGCGGCGGCGATCCAAATCATTGTATCTAGCCGGCTGCGCACCGGAATCGAGCGAGAACCGATCACACCACCTCGCGGAAATACGCGATCGTCCGGGCTAACCCCTCAAGAACTGAGACACGCGGTTCCCAGTCGAGGATCGCTTTTGCGCGTGTTGTATCGGGGCGGCGGGTTTGTGGATCACCGGAAATGCGTGATTCCTCAAAAATAATCCCCGCCTGATTTCCTGTGAGTTCGTTGATGATCTCGGCAAATTCGATCATGTTCATCTCGAACTGTGTGCCAATATTGATCGGTTCAGCAAAATCGCTCTGGAGCAGGCGAACAATGCCTTCCACAAGGTCGTCAACGTACTGGAAACTTCGTGTCTGCTTGCCATCACCGTATACCGTGAGCGGTTCACCCTTCAAGGCTTGGCGAACAAAATTCGGCACCACACGTCCATCGTCCAAACGCATACGCGGTCCATAGGTGTTAAAAATCCGAACGATGCGTGTCTGCAAGTTATGGGCGCGGTGATACGCCATCGTCATCGCTTCGGCAAAACGTTTCGCTTCGTCGTAACAGCCGCGCACACCGATTGGATCAACATTGCCAAAGTAGGTTTCGGGCTGCGGGTGAACCAGCGGATCACCGTAGACTTCAGAAGTGGATGCGAGAAGAAAACGTGCACCCTTCGCCAATGCTAACCCAAGTGCATTGTGTGTTCCTAACGAGCCAACTTTGAGCGTCTGAATTGGGATTTTTAAGTAATCGATTGGACTGGCGGGTGAAGCGAAATGCAGCACAGCATCGACTGTGCCATCCACATGAATGTAATGGGAAACATCGTGTCGCTTGAACGTGAATCGTGGGTGGTCGGTTAGATGGGCGATGTTGCGGAGGTTTCCAGTAATCAAGTTATCCATGCCAACGACGGTATGCCCATCGGCAAGAAAACGTTCGCTAAGGTGCGACGCAATAAAACCAGCGGCTCCAGTGATCAATACGCGCAAAATCGCCTACCTCTCGTGACGGGTGGTCATAAACAGGCAGAGTTTACCACAAGATAAGATGGATTCAGTGGGGTAGGCGAGACTAGACTTTTGCGTCGCCTGTTTCGCGGAGTTCTTCCAATTGACGTTGGAACTCCCGCTTAAAGGTTGCGGCGGTGTTCGTGTCATCTAAGCAGATCACGACCGTTCGCAAATGTTTGAGCGGTTCAAACGTGTAATCGACGATTTGCGTAATCATCGTTGTGGCACAATTCTCAACCGGATAGCCGAGCGCACCAACGGAGATCGCAGGGAAGGCGATAGACTTGAGTTTATTGATTTCCGCGATTCGGAGACACTCCAAAACGCACAACATCAGCTTTCCGCGTTCGCTGCCTTCACCCCAACGAGGTCCCGCCGTGTGTATGACTTTATCGACGGTCAAATTCCCCGCGCCTGTCATCAACGCTGTACCAACTTCGACGTATCCTATGCGGGCGCACTCACGCTGAAGCTCAACGCCGCCTCTCGTGAGCCATTCCGGGGACAAGGCAAGATCAGTGGTGGTGGCGTTCACCAATGCAGACGTAGAAAGCGATAAGAGATCGCCTTCGATGATCTGAATCGTGACCCGATTGACCTTCGCCTTCATGATTCCCTTCCAACCGATTACAAACCACCATACAATGGCTGATGGAATCATTACACCATTATTTCACGGACTGCGTCAATAGCTCGGATGTTCGCATTACCCCAATGATTCCCATAATGAGCGTAAATACATACGTCAAGTCATGGACAAACACGCTGTTATCGACTAATCCATGCGCCAACAGGTTGACCATTGCACCCATCGCGCCGATCACCAATGCCGCCTTGATAGGATCAAGTTTTCGAACTCCGCGATAAAGGGAAAATGCGGAACGCCAGAAAATGATCTGGGTGAAGATCAGTAAGATCACGCCCAAAAGCCCCAAGCGCGTCCAGTAATCCAACACAATGTTATGTGGATGCGAAAGGTTCGGTTCTTGCCACGCATCCGGCAGCATGTACTGTCCTCGAAAAAGCCGCAAAAATTGATCTAGCCCGATTCCCGTCAGTGGACGATCCGCGATCATCTCAAGGGCGCTCTGCCATACACGCAGCCTGAAGAAGTTCGTGCCTTCGGTGAAATCGAGCAGTCGCGCGAAGCGTGGATTCTGCGCGGCAATAAGTGCTGACGCGCTTCCCAGCCCGATCATGCCGATCAAGCCCAAAATCGCACGCCGCCCGTAGGTGAGAAGCAGCACGGCGGCGACCGCAACTGGAACACCGATAAACATCGCACCCGCGCTGAGCGTCAGGACGACGGTAACGATCAGCAGCACGGTGAGAAGGGCAGAAGCGATACGACGGCGGCGATTCAGCGGACTGAGCGCGAACACCAGCGCGAACGGAATCGCGCGTCCTAAGAACAGCGCGACATTGTTGGGGGAGCCATAGACGCTGGCGAGGCGTTCCGCGCCACCTTCGGCTGTAATCACACCTGCACCCGTTCCGGTCACAAACATGAATAAACCAACGACCGACACGATCAGCGCGGCGAACAGCAGTGTATCCACCAGCTTAAGCAGATCGGCGGTGCTTGGTTTCAGACTGCGAAGGATCAGGTAGAACAGTACAGGTTCTAAGATTAGGGCGCGCAGTTCTGTAACTGCGGGAGCGCGGTAATCTGCCCACACAAGTGAGAGTGTGCCGAGGGCTGCCCATGCCAGCATCGCCCAGTCGAGCGCGTGCAAGCGCGCCAAACGATCCATCAGCGGCATAACAGGAAGTGCGTTTGCGCGGCGTGCACGTTCGATTTCAGCGAGGGCACGCACCGCCCATGCCGCTGCGGTGAGCAGAATCAGGATTTCTGCCATTGGGAAGGCGAACACAAGCAGTTCAACTGGAAACAGGAAAAACGGCGCATAAAATAGGGTCAGCATCAGTCCATAGAGCGGACGATGATAAAGCACGACAAACAATACCGCCGCCGCAACAACCGTAATGATCAAACCGGGTTCGATGTAGATCACGCCTGCGGTCAAGAGCGCGATCCCTAGCTGCACGGGTTCACGCCGGAAGATAGCGGGCGATGCATCACCCCACGTGAGGAACATGCCGATCACCAACGCAAGGGACGTTATACCGCTAAAAACCAGTTCGCCAACCGTCCCAAGCATCTTCCAAGCATGGTTGATCCGCTGCAAAAACGGCGACCAGTTCACATGAAAGCCGCTGATGACAGCCGCTGATCCCGTGATGATCACTGCAACTACGGCAATCGCAATTTGACGTTCGTATGGCGCGTTTAGGTCGCCGCTGCTGACTGCGTATCCCACCAACGCCCATTGATCCCAGCCGCGATCAGCGGCGGCGCGCAAGATGTGTTCACCCAGCGCTAAGTCTCTGCTGATAGGGATAACGGAGATTTGCGCATCGAGTTCATCGCTTTTGAGGTTGATGAATGCGTTTCCGTTGGCATCCGTTGGCAGTGCATTCGCGGCGGATTCGTCAATTGTGGGGTAGAGATAGGCTTCGTAATCCCCTTGTCGCACCATCAGCGCAATATCGCGCCCGCTGAAGCGAAATTCAAGCTGACTGTCCTGTACCCACCCAATGTCCGCGCCAAGTTCACCGAATGTCCACACACCGCTGTAAGCCGCAAACGGATTCGCGGCGGGATAACGTCCGTTTCCCGCCAACGGTTCATGATAGGATGCCAGCGCAGCGGCGAGCGGTGTTGGATTCCCGTGCTGATCGTAGACCGCGAATCCCCATTTTGCGCTTTCTGGGGCGGCGTTTGGCTGCCACTCCGCGAGAATCATCCCACCGAGCCATGTCCATTCGCGTTCGGCACGTTCGAGCGCTGCAAGCGTATAGGCGGCTTGTTCGTTCTGCGAAACCGATCCCCAAATAGATGGATTGCCTTGCCACCGATCCGGCAGGGAATTCCAACCGTATTCGCTGACCCACAGCCGAGATTCTCCATCTCCATTGGCTGTCATTATCTCGCGCAGCGCGACAACCCGCGAGAAATTCAGCACATTCGGATCAACCGTGCGGTCTGTAGGCGGGGTGCTGAAACCATATGGCTTTGCCGCAAATCCATCAACATATTCGGCAGCGCCAAGCGCATAGAGTTGTTGAAGATAGAGAATGTCACTGATGTTGCGCCCAACAGTTTCAGTTGTCGGCGCAAGTGCCGCTGCGAGAATTTGTGCGCCGGGATCGGCGGCTTGAATTGCTTCGGAGGCTTCAGCGAGCAGATGCACATATTCAGCAGGGCGAGGGTTTTCATTCCCCCAAGCGTCAGCGAGATTGGGTTCATCCCAAATCTGGTAAATATCAATATATTCGCCAAACTGCTCCGCGAACGCGGCTGCAAATTCGGCATACGATGTCGCATCTTGCGGAGGTGCAAGCGCGTGATCGGAGGCTTCGGAGCGACGCGCCCAATCGGGTGAACCCATAAGCACCGGAAGAATGCGAAGCTCAGGTTGGTCGCTGAGCGCGGCGAAAATGGGATTCCATACTGACCAATCGTACACACCGGGTTCAGCTTCGATTGTCTCCCAAGGGATCACCTGCCGCACCCAAACGACGTGCGCTTCCCTCATCTGTGCCAAGACAGCGGGAAGTTCATCCGGGGTGTACTGGGTCAAGTCTGCATTCACGCCGAGGCGTGGAATACGAAATGGGAGAGCCTCACTACTGGTAGCGTCGACGTAACCGCGCAGCATGAAATCACGGTCGCTGGCAGTTGCCAATACGGCGACAAGTGCACCACAAAACGCGATCAACGCGGCAGTAAAGATCAGAAATGGTCGCTTCATCGAGTCCACACAACATCTGTTACGCCGCCATCCAGCGTGAGCTGGTGCGCGATCCTTGACGCAATATCAACAATCCACAAGTTGCCTTGGTAGATCAGGGCGATTTCTTCACCATCTGGACTCCACATAAAACTGATCGCAGTTCGCGTCAATCCGGGCTGCCCATTGGGGGGGAAGACAATTTCCGCATTGCTGCCGTCCCGGTCTGCGACAACGAGATCATATGCGGCAGCCTCGCTGATGCTGTTAGAAAGATCGCGGCTCTGCAAATACGCGATGAAGTCATTTGAGTATTGAGGGGCACTCCAGATGCCAGCGTTGGTGACGACTTCTGCGGTGAATGAACCATCAACCGCGACCGCCGCGATATGGAAAGCAGGGCTGGTTTCCGAGGGTTCGCTGCCAATTGGGTTGCCATGAATTGTCGTGAGCAGAAGCGCGCCATCGGGTGACCAAGAGACGTTTGCGCGCCATGACCAAGGACCGCGTGTGTTAAAGACGGGATAACTAATCAGCGGACTGGCGTCATCGATCACGCCGTTGATCGTGTCCACCAATCCGATCCGATCCGCACGCACCCAAACGAGACGTGTGCCATCCGGCGACCATTGGTAATGCGTTCCCCACCAGCCGTATAACCCTCCCGTTGAAGGCGGTACAAGCTGATCGAGGTCAAGTGTTTCGCCTGTTGCGGCATCAATGCGGATAATCGACAGATCGTTGTGGGCACGCCAACCCGGAGCGCCTGAGGCAAGTTCTCCTGTTGAATAACTGATCGCATTCGGCTGACCGGGTACCCATTCCGCGAACAATACATTTTCGGGTAAAAGCGAAACCGGGGCATTTTCTGTCGCCGTATCGGTGATCATCCAGAGGCGGTTGAAGAACGTTTCACGATCACTGCCGGTTGTCTCGCGGCTGAATAACAGCCGCCGCCCATCGTCAGACAGCGAAAATACGCGCCCATCAAGATCGCCAGTTGTGGTAAGCAGGCGCTTGTCACTGCTGCTTTCACGGACGATCCATGCGTTGCCGTTGCTCACATAGGCAAGTGTTCCCGTAACAGGAATCGGGTCAAGCTGCCCAGTATCGGGTCCCACATAAATCACTTCGTCGACTGCTGCACTGATTAAGGTGCGGCTGATCGGCACTGGGGCTTCGCGGATATTATCACGCACGATCACGCGATAGCAGATTTCTTCAATTCCGTTTTGCCCTGCCTGTCCGAGTCGTTCTTCGCCGGGGGCAAGACCTTCATTCAACACGCGCTGTTGACGTCGCGCAATCTCGACTCGTTCGCATTCGGTGAGTTCTTCGACGCGAACAACGGTAATACGCATCCCATCGATGATCTGCGTGAATTCCGGTGGATTGACCTCATCGAGCGGACCGAGTTCAATTTCGGCTGCGCGCAAGAACTCGCCTACCGTGATTGGGGTGTCTTGGGTATATGCGCGTTCGCGCCCATCTGCGACGAGTGCGATTACCATTGTGTCATCGGCGGGCGCTTGAATACAGCCCGTCACGAGAAAGATTAGCAGCAGAATAAGCATTACAGTATGTTTCATCGCGTGCTCAAGATCATGTTGTGGATTAGGACAGCAAAAAAGGCACAGCGGTGCCGTGCCTTTTTACATCAGCAGAAGCCGCCGCCCACCTTCAGAAATAACCCGAAAGTGGACAGCGCGCAAGTATTAGGGTGCTGCCGGAGGTAGAGCATCGGGGAACAACTGCGTCCGCAGATTGCCGAGGACACGCAGAATGTTCAGATTCAGCGCGTTCACCCCGTAATTGGCGACCGCATCGCCTGATAAATTCCCCGCGCCACCCGGCGCTGTTGTGAACGAACCGCCGCTTTGACCGTCGTCTCCCATCGGTTCAAAGACGCGCCAGATATTCAGTACTGGAACGTTGTATGCCGCTGCCGTATTCAGAATTGCATTGTTGATTGCGGCGGTGTTCTGTTCCAGCGTGCCGCCATCGGCTGTTGGGCGCACCGTAAACAGCACCGGAATCGCACCTTGACCAACTGCCGCCTGAACGATCTGTGCTAGGTCATTTGAGAAACTACCCGGATCAGTGCCGTTCAGCACGTCATTGTATCCGACTGCGATCAGGATCACGCTTGCGTTCGATGTGCGAACTTCGCACGCGATCGGTGTTTCACCCGGATTGCAGCTTCCGCCCGAATTTGCGGGATTCAGCAGGTCGCTGGCGCGATAGCCGCTGCCCAGCGCAGCGCTTACATGGCTGAAGCTGGGTGAGTCGCTTACGCCGCTTGTGGTATTGAACCAATCGATGATCGGCTGAAGATCAGCATTTCCGCTCAAGTCATAGGCACTTCCGAGCGAGAACGCATCGATCACGCCGCCTTGAAGGATCGTGCTGTCCCCCGCATATGCAAAGCGGAAAGGCACACGTCCCATGCTGATTCCCATGTCGTAAACCGGGCGCAGTGCTCCATACATAGCACCGATGTTTGGCTGAATATCCGTGTATGCGACCGCCCCGGGATCAATTGGGACAGGCGCTGCCGTCACCGTGACCATCTGCTCCGCAGTGTGAGTCGTTACGCCGTCAACACTCGTAACAGTCAAACGAATCAGGAAATCACCCGATCCAGCGTAGGTGTGCGTCGGCGTTAAATCACTGCTCACCGCGCCGTCGCCGAAATCCCACGAATACATGGCAATGCTGCCCAGTGATTCGTTGGTGGTGGTGATATCAGCGCCGCTGACATTGGCAGTGAAGCGCGCTTCAACCACATTGACAGGCTGCTGGATGAAGGTAACAGGCGTCATCGCCGCGTCCAGCCCGGTCAGTGTAACCGTGTAACTGCCGCCGTTCACGTAGCTATGGACGGGGCTGACTTCTGTGCTGGTCATACCATCACCGAAGTCCCACAGGAACGACGCCGCACCCATTGACGTGTTCGTGAAGTTGACATTCAGCGAACTGCTCTGCTGCTGCGCCGTAAACGCCAAGATCACGGGAACACTTGTATTCGTCGCTGTCTCAGTCGGTGTTTCCGTTGGTGGGATCAGCGTGGCTGTCTCTGTTGGGGTCTCGGTGAACGTCGCCGTTGGCGGGATCAGTGTGGCTGTCTCGGTCGGCGTTTCGGTGAATGTCGCCGTTGGTGGGATCAGCGTGAAGGTTGCTGTTTCCGTTGGTGGAATACTCGTATTTGTTGGAGTCTCTGTTGGCGGAATCGGCGTGGTTGTTCCCGTCGAGGTCGGCGGGATTGTGGTTGCCGTTAGCGTCGCCGTCGGGGTTTCAGTGAACGTTGCAGTCGGTGGTAAGACCGTATTCGTTCCAGTTGCGGTTGGCGTCACTGGCGTGTTTGTAGTTGTCGGCGTGATCGGCGTGGATGTCCAAGTAGTGGTGAATGTCGGCGTCGGACCTTGTACCACGATCTGCCGTGACGCAAAGGAACTGCCTCCCGGACCTGTCACTGTGAGCAGAACGTTATAAACACCGGGAATGGTGAACACATGCGACGGGTTGCGATCCGCACTTGTGCCGCCATCACTGAACGTCCAAAACCAAGTGTTAACATTTCCGCTCGATTGATCGGTGAACTGCACGGTGAGCGGCGCAATGCCGGTCGTGGTGTTCTGTGTGAATCCAGCGGTTGGCGGTGTTGGGCTTTGCGCGCTGATTTGCCGCGTTACGTTGGAAGTGCCGCCGGGACCTTCAACGGTGAGGGTTACGCTGTAGAGTCCGGGAGCGTTAAACACATGGATAGGATTGAGATCGGAACTGGTTGCACCATCTCCAAAATTCCATGTCACACGGGTGATCTGTCCGCTCGATTGGTTGGTAAACTGCACCGCAAGCGGAACCAGCCCGCTGGTGACATTCTGTGTGAATGCCGCGATTGGGCGCGGAATATTTTGTGTGGCAGTAGGGATCGGGGTGGGGCGGTTGTTCTGCACGCGAATGTTGTTGACAACCGTCGTAAGCAGCGTGCCATCCCGCAAATACACGCGCAGACGCAGTTGATACGTTGTATCCGGCGTGACGGTCGTATTCCAGATGCCAAGCAGCCCGTTGAATACCTGTGATTGTATTGCGGATGTAGCCGGATACCACAGGTTGCTTGGGTTCGGATCGGGTCCGTACTCGATTTGATATTGAAGGAACTGCGGGTGAGATGCCGCGCCAACGATTTGCACATTTCCAGCAACCACGCTGCCGGGAGGCGGCGACAGAATCGCGATATTCACGGGGAGCGGCGTGTTTGTCGGCGGAAGAATCACCTGCGATGTTGGTGGAAGAATCACCACGCTTGTTGGGCGCACCGTTGTTGGTGTCAGCGTGAGGAGCGGCAGCGCGGTTGGCGCAGTACCGGTTCCCTGACGCGTACGTGTTGGCTGCTGCGTCGTTGTCGGTTCCGTCGTCAGGTTGATCTCTTGTGTCGCATCCGTACTGCTCAAATTACATCCGCCGATCACCGAGGCGACCAACAGAATAAGAATGCTCAATAGCATCGATCTAATACGATACCTTCGTACCATTCCAGTACCTTTCTGCCTGTTCCGCACGTTGCAGATTCTCATTATGCCTCAAATGTGTGCGCCATGCTTCCCACCGTTGGGTGATCGCCCACTTGTCAGCAGGCGGTAACTTGGCTATAGTGATTATTATGAAAGTGATGATTGTTGACGACGAGAGCGCAATACGCGAATCGCTTGGCAAAAAGCTCAAGCGTGAAGGATACGAGGTCATTCTCTGTCAGGATGGTTTGGAGAGCTTGCGGGCTTTCCATACCGAACGACCGGATCTCGTGATCCTCGATATTGTCATGCCTGAAGGCATGGATGGGTTGACGGTGTGCCGCCGTGTGCGTGAAATTGCGGATACACCGATCATGATGCTTTCTGCCAACGCGGTGACTGAAGATGACATCATCGAAGGTTTGAATGCAGGCGCAGACGAGTATTTGATCAAACCTGTGCGTATGAATGAATTCGTCGCGCGGGTTCAAGCAATTCTGCGACGTTCGCAGAAATCCAGCAGTGATACCGGTCAGCGATACGATGATGGTTATCTAAGCATCGATCTTCATCGCCGCCACGTTCATGTTGCGGGAAAACGTCTTCACTTAACGCCAACGGAGTTCAAACTGCTCGCCGTTCTGCTTGAAAATGCCGGACGGGTGGTGTCTCAGCGCGATTTGCTTGAGCAGGTATGGGGACATGAATACGTGAATGATGTGTATTATCCCCGTGTTTATATCAGCCAACTGCGACACAAAATCGAGCGGGATGCGGCGAATCCGATCTATATCCTCACCGAGCATCGGGTCGGCTACCGGTTCGAAAAACAGGGTTCATCCTCCGTTCGGTCTGGATAAAACCTCCCAATCTCATGGCGGATACCGGCGCGGCGGCACTCATCGTCTACGGCGTTACGCTCGCGCTGTCGCTTGCATTTCTCCTAATTCTTCTCTGGAGTGATGTCCGCAAGGAGCTTAATCAGTTCTTCGCTGCATTCTTGATGCTTGT
This sequence comes from Anaerolineae bacterium, assembly GCA_026645745.1. Classification (GTDB taxonomy): domain Bacteria; phylum Chloroflexota; class Anaerolineae; order Aggregatilineales; family Phototrophicaceae; genus Flexifilum. The sequence goes on from JAPKMU010000011.1 coordinate 26,051, forward strand.
GATTCTTTGGAACACAGGTGCGCTGATGTGGCAGGCGATTGATCAACTGAGTATCGAGTCGCCGCTGATCACCTTGGCAATTGGAATCACCGAGCTTGGTTTTACAGGCGCAAGTGTGGCGGTGTATGCGCTAACGGCGGTGCTGGTGCGTGCGCACACGCCGCGCTTTCGCGTGCTGACGTTCTTCACCTTGGGCTTGATCATCGTTTATCGCGTCGTTTTGATTGCAAGCACTCAACGATTTGTCACGAACACGACGTATTTTTCGACTGTTCAGCGTCAACCGCTTGTCGTTGCGTTCTACCTGATCTTCGACTTTGGTGCGTTGTTTTTGCTTTGGCGCAACCGTCGCAAACTGCGCTCAGTTGGCATCATGATTGGGTTGACACTGTTTGTGATCGGTCAAACGCTGGCTTTTGTTGATACTGATCTCGATCTGTTTCAGTTATCCTTCACGATCAGCGCGATTGCGGCATTGGTGATCAGCTTCTCGATTGTTGCGCAGGAGATCATTAGACCGATTGCCGAACATAACTCGCAGGTTGAAGCTATTCGCCGCGTCGGTTTGGCGATCACCAGCTTGGCATCTCTTACCAGCGTGCTGGAGCAAGTGGCGCGCCAAGCGGCTGAACTGCTGAAGACGGATGGCGGCGTGACCATCCTGCTTAGCCGCGAAAATGAACTCGAAACGGCGGCTGTACACCGCATGCCGCGTTCATTTCTTCACTTGAGAATGCCGCTTGGCAAAGGGGCAGCAGGGGCGGCGGCGGTTTCTAAACAGACCGTACTGATCGATAACTATGAACTCAACTGGAAAGGCGAAGAAGACTATCCCCTAGCACGTGAGACTTTCGGATCGGTCGTGTGTACGCCGCTGGTGTATGGCGGTGAGACCATCGGCGTGATCATGGTAGTTGGCGCAAAGCACGGGATATTGTTTCAGAAAGAAGATGTCTATTTGTTGGAACTGCTTGGAGCACAGGCAGCTGTCGCCATATCGCATAGTCAATTGTTCTCGGATGTCGAGTTTGCGCGGCGTCAGCTTGAAACCGTATTGATCAGCACCGAAAGCCCGGTGATCGCCGTTGATCGCAAGTTTCACCTGATCTTTGCCAACCGCACAGGACGGCAGCTCCTCCGTCAATCCTCTGAATCGGGTGATGACCTTCCGACAGGCGCACCAATCCGTGATCGAATTCCGTCCAACGCGCTCCCGCTCAGTGCTGCATTGACTCTGTCTGAACTGCGTCGTCGCGGTACATACACCTACGAGGTGACAATCCTTGATCGGGTGTATCTGTGTAATCTCGCCCCTCTGGGCGCACCGCGTGTAACTGGTTGGGTCGCCGTCCTCAATGATGTCACCGAACTAAAAGAGCTGGATCGCCTAAAAAGCGAGATGGTGCGGATGACGAGTCATGATTTGAAGAATCCACTTCAGGCTGCAATGGCGTATACTGAACTTCTGCGTGATGATCTTGAACCATTAGCGGATGCATCTGTGCTCGAATCTATCGACAAGATTGACTGGCAGCTTCAACGAATGAACCGGATTATCCGGGGCATTCTCGATCTCGAACGTGTCAAAAGCGGCGTCCGACGCTTTGAAAATTACGCACCCGCGCGCGTGATTGAGCAGTCAGCAGCCGAACTGCGCCAGTTTGCGCATAGTCAGGGGATACAACTCCACGTTGAGCAAGATGATACTCTTCCCTTGATCCGCTGCGACGCCGAGCAAGTAAGGCGTGCATTGGTCAATTTGATCGAAAACGCGATCAAGTTTACACCGCGCGGTGGCACGGTTACTGTGCGATCATATTTGCAGGATGGTGATGTCGTTTTTGAGGTTACCGACACAGGTATTGGAATCGCACCCGAATCCCGACCGCGCGTGTTTGATCGATACTATCGCTCACAGCAAACGGGGACGGAGCATATCACCGGATCAGGCATTGGTTTAAGTCTTGTGAAAGCAGTAGTGGAAAATCATCGCGGTAGAATCTGGCTGGACAGCGAGGTTGGAAAAGGCACAACCTTTTATATCGCGTTTCCGTCTGCCCACGCGAGAGTTTCGTATAGTCAGTAACGAATATCATACATCAGTACAGGTCATAACCATAACAACATGAGAAAAACACTGATTGGATTTGTCTTGTTTTCGGTTCTCATCACATCCCACATAATCGCACAAGACACTGACCCGACACTCCCACCACCTGCATCAGCACAGTCACCAACACCGACCACAGTTCCACAAGCATTTGAACCTTTCACACAATCCGATCTCGAGATCGTGACCGGCAACGTTCAGCGCCCCAACGGAATCGTGTGGTACAACAACTTTTTGTACACCGCATGCACAGGCGATCAAACCCTCTATGAGATCAATTCAGTCAGCGGAGCCACACTGACATACATCGCGGGCGTCGTAAATGCGCATACGCTTTATGCTGATGCAATGGATGGAAATGCACTCAGTTTATGGGTTCCTGATTTTGCCACAAATGAGCTTCTCAACATCAGTCGCACTCGCATTGAGCGGATTGATGCAGATTTACAAGGTCCTTGGGGAATCGCCCCATTGGATGAATCACATTTTCTCGTCACGAATCTTCTCAGCAGCACTGTGAGTTTAGTCAGTCGCACAGGCGAAAGCAGCGTCCTCCTCGATGGATTGGCATCGCCTACTGGTATCGTAATTGCTGACGAGGCGGTTTATATCGCCAACAACGGCAGCACACGCCGCGCAATTGAGTACTACCCGATCAGTATTGCAGAAGGGGAAACCGCAGAACCAGAAATCATAGTTCGCGGAATTCAAAACACAACCGGATTAGTCATGGGACCAGATGGATTGCTGTACTTCGCATATTCATTAGGAACGCGAGGCTTAGTTGGGCGTGTTAACCCCCGCAACTGCCGCACAGATGGCGGATGTACAGCCGACGACATTGAAATCGTGATCTACTCCGACTTAGAAGCGCCGCTGGCAGGGCTTACGATTTCAGACGATATGCGGTTGTACATCCACACCATGTTTCGACCGGAAATCTACTGGGTGCAGATTCCCCAATAAATTGATCAGTCAATTCGGAATCGGCGTTCAAGCCAACGCACCAAGAACGAACCAACCAGCGTCATTGAGAGGTAGATCATCGCCGCGAGCAAGTAGGTTTCGAGATAGCGGAACGAAGTGCTGGTGCTGAGTTTCGCAAGCTGCGCGATGTCCTGTACGCCAAGGATCGCAACCAGCGACGAATCTTTGATCATGGCGATCAAGTCGTTGCCGAGCGGCGGCAGCACACGACGAATTGCTTGAGGGAGCACCACGAGCCGCATAATCTGAGGGTAAGTCATCCCCAAGGATTTTGCGGCTTCGATTTGACCTCGCCCAATCGACTGAATTCCTGCACGGAAAACCTCTGATAGGAATGCCGAATAGGTCAGCGTAAGCGCGATAATCGCGCGCCACTCAAACGTGATATCACGCACGCCAATTTGCACTCCAAGCTGTGCAAGCCCTTCTACGATTTTTGGCACAATAGCAAACGCGATCACGAGAATTACAACGAGGATGGGCAGCCCGCGCAGTGTCTCAACATAAAGCGTGGCAAGATTATACGTGAACACCTTCACGATGCCGCTGCCCGGTGTGGGAGCAGTTGAGCGCACTAGTCCAATCAGCAGACCAAACAGCATCGAAAGCGTATAGGCAATGAAACTCACGCCGATGGTCATCGAAATACCCGCACGAAGCTGATTCCAGATGTTTTGGAATAACTCATCGGTGACGACCAGCGTGACCACAAGTCCCGCCAATAAGATAAGGGGCAGTATCCACCAAGGGAATGTCGCCCAACTAAAACGGTTGCGGTGGATTTGGGCAGACGCGGCAGCGATAGGGGGTGCGCCTACAAGGCTGGAGTCGGCGGGATTCTGCATGGAAGTATCCTCGATAAAGGAAAGCGGTGTGATCCGTTGACCACACCGCCCTCAAGTTTACTTAACAGTCGAAGAGACGCAACAACAGGTTAACCACCCAGTGAAGTCGCATCAAATTCGACAAACCAGCGCGTATACAACTCATCGAGCGTACCGTCTTCGCGCATTGATGCAATACCGGCATTGAACGGCTCAACAAGGTCAGAACCGAGCGGGAAGATAAACCCAAGCGCTTCTGACGTAAGTTCACCACCGACGATGATGAGCGAATCCGGATTCGAACCGATATAGCCCGAACCAGCATTATCATCCATCAACACAGCGTCGACATCACCCGCGAGGAGTGCCTGAACCGCCACACCGAATGTCTCGAATGCCTGCACCCGATCCTGACCAACGAGATCCACCGCTGTGTCGTAGTTGGTTGTACCGATCTGCGAGCCGATAATCAGTGAGGAATCTGCCGCGAGGCTTTCGCCATCAGTGAAGCGATCTTCGCCTGTGCGCGCGAGAATGACCTGCGCCGTGCGAATGTAGCCGTCAGAGAAATCGACGATCTGGGCACGTTCTTCGGTGATGGTGATCCCATCTGCCGCCATATCGAACTGCCCCTGCGATACCGCCGCGATCATGCCATCCCACGACGTTTCGACATAGACCGGAACACAGTTCAGACGCGCGCAGAGTTCACCAATCGCATCGTAGTCCCAACCACGCCCTTCACCCGTGACCGGATCGCGGAAATTGAACGGGAGGTAGGCATTCTCAATCGCCACCGTGACTTCACGTCCGCCAAGGTCAGGCAGTTCCACAGCTTCAGGGAAGGAGAGCGTTTGAGCGTCAAAGTCAACAAACCAGCGGGTATACAGAGCGTCAAGCGTACCGTCTTCGCGCATTGACGCAATCGCCGCGTTCACAGGTGCAACAAGGTCAGAACCGAGCGGGAAGATAAAACCCAGTTCTTCCGATGTAAGTTCACCACCGACGATGATGAGCGAATCCGGGTTTGCACCAATGTAGCCCGAACCAGCATTATCATCCATCAACACAGCGTCGACATCACCCGCGAGGAGCGCCTGAACCGCCACACCGAATGTCTCGAATGCCTGCACCCGATCCTGACCAACGAGATCAACCGCTGTGTCGTAGTTGGTCGTGCCGATTTGCGAACCAATGATCAATGCGGAGTCCGCCGCGAGGCTTTCACCATCAGCGAAGCGATCTTCGCCCGTGCGCGCGAGAATGACCTGCGCCGTGCGAATGTAGCCG
>JAPKMU010000120.1 GCA_026645745.1 Anaerolineae bacterium
TCGACTCGCTCCGTTCATTCGACTTGGTGCAGGTGATGACTCCGCTTGGCGGCGCGTCGAATGTGCTGGCGAACTTTATGTACATCGAAGCCTTCAACAATTACCAGTTCGGCTATGGCGCAACAATCGCGGTGACTCTGCTCAGTCTCTCGCTGATCATCATCATTCCGTATCTGTATCGCACCGCCAAAACCGAGTTGGAGTATTAGATCATGACCGACACCACCTTCAGCGGCGAAATGGCATTGCCCGCCCCGCAGGTCGTCATCAAGCCGAAGAAAAAACCCCTCACGGTTCGGCGCGTCTTGATGTACGTCTTCTTGATCGCCCTCACGTTGATCTGGCTGCTGCCGTTTTTCAGCGCCCTCTTGACCAGCGTGCGCACGCAGGACGAAATTTCGGTCAACGGCTTCTGGAATCCTGATCTTTCTACGCTCACGCTGCAAAACTTCGCGGACGCATGGGTGCAGGCGCGGGTAGCGAACTATCTCGGCAACAGTTTCATCGTCACGATTCCATCGCTGATCGCTACGCTGTTCTTGTCCTCGATGGCGGCGTTCGCGCTGGCACGCTACCGCTTCAAATTGGCGATACCCCTGTATTTCATGTTTGTCGCCGGGACGATGCTCCCGTTTCAGATTTTGCTGCTTCCCGTGTTCAAGCTGGCAAACGATCTGGGGCTGTACAACACCTACTGGTCGCTGATCGTGATTCACACGGCGTTCCAGATGGGTTTCTGTACGATGGTGCTGCGCAACTACATGAAAACCATCCCCAACGACATCGTTGAAGCGTCGCGTGTGGACGGATGCAGCGATTTCCGCATCTATTGGCAGATTGTGATGCCGCTCACGCTTCCGGCATTGGCAGCGCTGGCAACCCTTGAGTTCACGTGGATTTTTAATGATTACCTGTGGGCGCTGATCCTGATCCAGAGCGAAGGACTGAAGCCGATCACCGCCGGGTTAGCAGGGCTGCGCGGGCAGTTCACCACCAACTGGCCCCTCATCACCGCCGGGTCGTTGATCGGCGTAATGCCGACGCTGGTTGTGTTCGCGTTCTTGCAGCGGTACTTCATTCAAGGGCTAACACTCGGCAGCGGGAAGTAGTAACAGATTTCGCTGCTTTCGCTTCTCCCCTCTCTAACCATAGGTCGGAGAGGGGCAGGGGCGAGGAGTTTTTTGTTTCTCCGCACCCAACTTGCATTATAATCGGGTCTGGTATTAGCGTAATCACGTTGCAGAGATAAGTCGAATTCGCATGGTAGAAAACCAACGACTGCTTGCTGTCCTCATTGACGCTGACAATAACACGCAGCCCGCCTTGATTACGGCGATCATGGCGGCAGCCAAAACACAGGGCAAACCGATCATCAGCCGTATTTATGGCGACTTTTCGCAGGATAATCTGAAAAATCTACGCCCTGTCGCCGCCGAGCACGACATTGAGATCAAACACTCCTTTCATGCCAGCAGCGGCAAAAATGCGACGGATATTGCGTTGGTCATTGACGCGATGGACATTTTATATGATGCCAAAATTGGCGGCTTTTGCATCGTATCCAGTGACAGTGATTTCACGCATTTGGCGCGTCGCATTCGGCGAAACGGCTTGATCGTCATTGGGATTGGCAAGGCGAATCCCGCACTCCTCGAATCGTATGATAAATTCATCCAGCTTGAAGCGCTCGCGCCGCCGACTGTGGCTGCTCGACAGCCTCCATCCGCTCCCACACCACCTAAACCAAGAGCTGTCGCAGCACCGCCAGTCAAAGCCGCAGCACCGCTGCCCGCGCCCAAAGCGGTTGCGCCCCCTAAGCCCGCCAAGGCAAAAGGCGTTGTGACGGAAGTCGAGATAGTGTACGCTGCCTACAAAAAGTCGGTCGAAATCGCAAAACCTACCGACGGATGGGTTTTGCTGTCTCAATTAAGTGATGTGTATGGCAAGTTGTATCCCAAACATGACATGCTGACTTACAAAGGTACAAAGCACGGCAAAGCAAAAAAGGCTATCGAGCAGATGCAGGCGGATTATCCTGACAAAATCGAGCTGCGCTCCAACGGCTTGACGGTGTTCGTTCGCATGAAATAGCGGCTCAACCATCGGCGTCTTACCCGTCATCGTCCCGCTTTTTTGCATGAAACGCTTTGTTTTCCCGTCCCCAACATGGCTTATAATCGGAACGGTACTTCGCTCCGCAGGAATGTTTGAATTCGCATGGCAGACGAACAAAAAAGGCTTGCCTTTCTCATTGATGGCGATAACGTTAGCCCGGAGTTGATTCCGCGCATCATCGAAAAAGTGCTCGCCTACGGCAAACCCATCATCCGGCGCGTTTACGGCAATGCGCTCAACAGCAGTTGGGAACCCGTCACCCGCAAACACGCGATCACCCGCCGCTCACACCCGACCCTCCCGAATGGCAAAAACGCCACCGATATCGCGCTTGTTGTCGATGCGATGGACATCCTCCACGATGACAAAATTGACGGATTCTGCATCGTCTCCAGTGACAGCGATTTTTCACCGCTGGCGACCCGGCTCACCGAAGCGGCGAAATACGTCTTGGTGATCGGGCGCGAAAAATCCCCGCTCAGGGGGCGCTGTGATGCATTCATCTCGCTTGAAAGTTTGAACGGCTTTGTAACGCCGTCAGCGGTCAAGCCGCCCAAACGCCCAAGAGCCGTCACCGAGTTTTACCGCCTCTATGCCGCTTACCGGAGCGTTGCCGATGCCGAACATCCCGCCGAAGGCTTTGTCGAACTCAGCAAAGTGCGCAATCGCTTCGTGAAGTTGTATGAGGGTTATGACCCGTATACCTATAAGGGCAAGCAGTACAAATCCATCAAGCGCGCAATCGAGCAAATGATCAAAGATCACCCGAACCGGATCGAGTTCCGCGAAACCAATCTTGTGACCTATTTGCGCATGAAGTAGCGCCGTCACGCATTCAATTTTCTGCTTCCGCAGTCGCCAGCGCGCAGCACGTCTGTTCAATCGGCGTCGTTTCGCCCGTCACCCGCCACACGCCGGGAACCCACTCCGCCGCGCCGACATCAGTTTGAGGAAAAACCGGAGTCGTCGCGCCGCGCTCCGCATCCCAGTAGACCAGCGTTCTAGTATCGTCTTCGACAAACAGCGGCACGCCCGCCGGATCAAACGTTGTGAACCTGAGCGTTTCCGGCGGTTGAGCCGCCAGCGCTGCCCCGTTAACCCGCCACTCGACGCGCTGATTGCCCAAGCGCGGATTCAGCGGCGCGGGATCGGGCAGGATCACGCCCTGCCAGCCGCCGCCGTTGATGCTTTCAAATACCGGGAGTTCGCGCAGCGCTTCAAACGTCCCTGTCAGTGGATCGTACAACACGAAGCCCGACTCGGTGTAATAAATCAGTACGCGCCATTCACCGCCGTACTCCACCCACGTCAGCCAATAATCGTATTCATCCGTTTGGCTGGTCAAGTAGGTGATTGCATGCCCTAACGCTCCCCCTCCATCTGCTTCGCTGAAGATTTCCAGCATCACGCCAAACGAACCATCAATCTCAGTCGCATGGATTCCGGGTGCTGTGTATGTGCGCGCGATTCCGCTGCCCCAGCCTTCCATCCTTTCAACGCCCCAATCGCTCCCGTCGCCGTAGCCCGCATTCACAGACGACGTGATCGTTCGTATGTCGCCTGTGCGCGTGTCAACCATCAAGATTCGGCTGCCCTGAAAATACTCCACCCACGCGAACCGCGTCCCATCCGGTGACCAGATCGGCTCAGAATTGTAGTGATACGGCGAACGATCAGGGGTGAGTTCGCTGATCGTCAGCGGCTCGGTGATCTGCGTGATGCGCGTTGGATCGTCGTGCGGTTTGGTCAAGTCGATGAGAAAGAGTTCTGTGGGATAGGGTCCGCAGCAAAAGTAATCTGAATACACATCCTCGCCGCGTTCGAGTGCGGCGGCGATCAGCGGGGGATACGCCGTGTACACCAGATACCGCCCGTTCGGGGAGAGGATCGGCGCGTGATCCCTCCCGCCCGTCGTCTCTTGAATCGGCGCGTCATCACCGGGTTTCATCGAATACAAATTGGTTGTCGGGTTGTAGGCGTCGTAGGGGTTTTCGGTCACGCGCATGAAATACAAGCGCTCAAACGGGGTGAATTCGGCTTGCGCGTTTGTTGGGATCAAAGACGCGCAAGCCAAGACTAGGAGGATGATCTGGTAGAGTTTTGCTTTCGTCGCTGCCATACGTAGCCTTTTCCCGGCGCGAATAAGAACGCCAATAGAAAAATCGCCGTCAGGGTCAAGACGATCCCTGCGCTTGGCGCGATCCCGAAGTGCCACGTAACTCCCATGCCGATCACACCACCCACCGCGCCGATCAGCGCCGCGAGGATCATCAAATGGTGCATCCGTTTGACGAAGAAGCGCGCCGCCGCCGCTGGCGTCACCAGCATCGCCGCGACCATCGCCACGCCGACCGCCTGTAAGCTGATCACGACCGTCAGCGCCAGCAGAATCAGCAGCAGAAAGCGCAGGCGTTCATCGGGAAGGCGCAGGGTTTGCGCAAATGTCGGATCAAACGTGATCACCAAGAGTTCTTTGTACAGCAAAATCACCAATCCCACCACCACCGCGCCGATCCCGGCGATCAGCACGAGTTCTTCGTTGGTGACAGTCAGCACGTTGCCGATCAACAGGTGACTCAAGTCGGTCGTGTAATTATCCGCCGTCGAGATGATCCCGATCCCCAACGCCAGCGCCCCCGCGAACACGATTCCGATCGCCGTGTCTTCGCTCAAACGCCGCCCGCGCGTCAGGAAACCGATTCCGATTGCCGAGAGAATCCCGCCCGCCAGCCCACCGATGAAGATCGCCGCGCTGCTACCGCCCGTCGCCAAGTACGCGACCGCCACGCCGGGCAAAATCGTATGCGCGAGCGCATCCCCCAAGAATGCCATCCCCCGCGTGATCACAAATGCGCCCATCACGCCGCTCACGATCCCGATCAGGATCACCGCGAGCGTTGCCCGCTGCATAAATGCCGCCGCGAACGGGTCGATCAATAACTGCTGAATAAACTCCACGTGCTGCCCTTATGCGTATTGAGACGGTGTATCAGACATCATAGTACCGCTTGCGGGGAATCTCAACGGGAGGCTCAGGAGGTTGATTCGAGTTGGAAGGTTGAACCGAGTTGGCATAAAGCAGCCGTTCAATCTGATCCAGCACCTCATTCGCCTGAGTGTTAAGCAAGCCTTGAAGCCCGAACATGATTCCTGCCAACGTGGCTATGACAAAGAGGCACTCTGATCCCGTGCCACGTACCGACAACGCGAAAATCGCGAGAGCGATAAGAAAAGCGCCTAACAGAATATAAGCCGTCATCGGGATCAAACGGGCATAGACGTCAGTTCCGCCGTTTCTGTGGGTGTACAGCCGTCCGTCCACGACTTCCACAAGATCAAGTGTCCGTCCAGACGCAACTTGCGCGTAGCTTTTGATGACATATTCTTTTTGCGTAATGCTGTCGACGATCAGGTAATCCTTGTGTTTTCCGCTGTAGGCGATCCGTTTCAGCCGACTGACGCACTCCTCAATCGGCAGCGGCGAGATGAAATGAATTGATCGCGGATCTTTCATGATGAGCTTTCACCTGTATCGAGTGAGCGCTGAATATCCGCCAAGACGGATTTGGCTTGTTGTGCTTGACTGCGCGCTATAGAAATGACGAAGAAACCAAGAGACGCAATAGTTGGAACCAGCGGCAGAATGTCTTGGGGCTTCGTCCCTTCGGCAATGAAGCCAAGCCCAATCATCACACCTAATCCAACGACCAAAACCAGCAAACCGGCATATTCAGGACGCGGAATCGCCGCCGCATGCACCCAAGTTCCACCGCTTTCGCGTGTGATCAGCCGCCCTTCCAAGATTTTCTGGTGATAACGTGACGCGGCAAAGCTTTCCAATACATATTCCGCCGGGGTGATCGACTCGACGCGCAGTCGGTCGCCATCGCGCCATACATTGAACGCATAATGCCTGAGCGCACCAGCACACTGATCAATCGGCAGCGGCGAGATGAAATTGATCGATTTTCCGCTCGGATCGTGGTATTCGCCGTCAGCGGGATTGTATGGGATGTAGCCCATTGTCTGTGTCCTCGATGTCAGCCGCGCAGCAGATGTTCAATATCGTTTAGTACACGTTTTCCCCTCGGATTTTGAATGTTCATCAAGGCACCGATGATCAAGATCGCCGCAACCCCCATCGGGATCATCGTGACGATCAAGCCCGCATTCCGAATGAACAACATCACAAAAATGCCGATCAAGAACGCAATGCCTGCCATCACGTACAGCGCGATTGTGCTCGCTCTCGATTGCACTTCGTAGATCGTCACCCGCGTGCCGCCGCTTTCGTCGGCGATCAACCGCCCATCGACCAGTTTGACCGTCACATAAAACACCTGAATCACCCACTCATCCGGCGTGATGCTGTCTACGTTCAGACGAAACGGATCCCCCCACACATCATACGCTTGCCGCTTGAGGATCGTGATACAGCCCTCAATCGGGGACGGTGAGACGAAATCAATCGTTCGCTGTGAGTCAGCATCACTTCCGCGTTTCGGCTTTTCGGGGTACATGTTCACATCCTTTCCATGTTCGCCTTCTCTCCCCGCCTTGATCGCATGCGTCGGGGATCGTTTCGGGTGTCAGCGCTTCAATAAGTGTTCGATATCCTCTATTACAACTTTCACTTTCGGGTGAGGGAGGCTCACATTGGGGAATTTGAGTATCGCCATAACCATAAGGAAGCCATATGCCACCAGCGTCATAAGTGTCAAAATGTCCGTGCGCCTGATCAAGAGAACCACCGCGACGCCGATCAACATAGTCAGCAGAACGGGCAAAGTCCGCGCACTGCTCGGCGCTGATACTTCTCGAAGCATTACCCGCGTCGCGCCGCTTTCCTCGCTCATCAGCCGTCCCTCTACCAGCATCACCTGTCCGCCCTGCTTCGGAGGTTCAAACACCTGAATTACCCACTCATCCGGTGTGATGCTGTCCATATGCAGACGGACGCGATCCCCCCACACGTCATACGCCTGCCGCTTGAGGATCGTGATACACCCCTCAATCGGGGACGGTGAGACGAAATCAATCGTTCGCTGTGAGTCCGCATCACTTCCGCGTTTCGGCTTCTCTGGGTACACGCTGCGCTCCTTTGCATGAGGCGCATTCCGCAGCCCCTGTTCTTCTCCTCCTCTCTATCGCTTGCGATGGAGAGGGGGTTGGGGGGTGAGGAGTAGTTAATTGTCGCACCGTGCATCGCTTGGCGCATAATCAACACTTCATCAATCATTGCCCCATATTCTCCGACATAAACCGACGTAAATTTCGTCGGACTGGGGGCAAGCTCAATACTAGCCTACCCCCAACTCTCACTGGCTTACATCCTCAATTGACGGGGGTACTGCGTCAGAATCTTCGCTCCCGTTTCGGTCACCAGCACATCATCTTCAATCCGCACCCCGCCCAGCCCCGGCACATAAATCCCCGGCTCAATTGTGAACGTCATCCCCGGCTCAAGCCTATCCTCCACCCCCGCCGCGATCTGCGGGATCGGCTCGTGACCATCCATGCCCAACCCATGCCCCGTCCGGTGTGTGAAGTACTGCCCATACCCCGCCGCCTCGATCACATCCCGCGCCGCCTTATCGACCGCCCCCATTGACACCCCCGGCTTGACCACAGCTTTCGCCGCCTCGTTGGCAGCCAGCACCGTGTCGTAAATCTTCTGCATCTCCGCGCTCGGCTCACCAATGCACACCGTCCGCGTCAAGTCCGCGAGATAGCCGTCGTACTGCGCCCCCCAGTCGATCAGCAGGAATTCCCCGGCTTGCAGCACCCGTTCCGTCGTTGATCCGTGTGGGTTGCTGCTGTTCGGTCCGGTTTGGATCAGCGTGCCAAACGCTTTTCCGTGCGCGCCGAGTTCCATCATCAGCGCATCCAGCCGCGCCGCGATCTGCACCTCGGTCATGCCCGGTTCCACTTCTTCGAGCAGTCTCCCCAGCGCCCCCTCGCTGATCTCAACCGCGTGCTGCATCGCCGCGATTTCTTCTGCCGTCTTGCGCGCCCGCACCCCGATCAGCGCCCGCTGGACATCGCTTACCTGAAGTGTTGGATCAACCGCTTGCAGCGCCAGCAGTTCAAACACGCGCATCGTCAAGCCGTCCACCCCGATCCGCTTACCGCGCAGGTTGAGCGCATCCACCGCTTCCGCGAACGCACCCGCGTAGCCGGTTTCATCGCGCCACGCGAACGGACGCACACCCAGATCAGGGCGGTCGTTCAGCTTCGGCATTTCCAAGAACGGGACGATCATACTCAAGCCGTCGCGGGTGAGGATCGCCAATGTCGGGCGCTCGCTCAGGTGAAATTCCAAGCCCATGAAGTAGACGAAATTCGTCCCCGGCACGAGGATCACCGCATCCACCGCGCCGCTGTTGAGTCCTGCCGCGTCACGCAGCCGATTCAGCCGCGCCGCATAGTCCATCGTCATCTTTTGTCATCCTTATTCACGAAGGGGTTTAAGATGAAAGGGATTATAAACAGGTTCGCAGTGGATGGCAGATTGCACCATGAACCAAGACTCCGGCATCGAGTATGCGCCTCAGATTCTCATCGTTGATGATGATGCCAATATCTTGAAAATGATGGAGATGATCTGTGCACGCGCCGGAATGGGCTGCCAACTGGCGCTCACCGGCGCGGAAGCGCTTAAGCTGGTGAACGCCGTGCCAGATGTGTTTGATGTGGTATTGATGGACACGATGATGCCGGGGATGCACGGCTGCGAAGCGACCGCGCGGATGCGTCAAATCCCCGGTTCTGAATATCTCGTCATCGTAATCTGTACCGTGAGCGCGTCCGCCGACGAACTGACCCGCGCCATCGAATCAGGGGCGGACGATGTGCTGTACAAGCCGTTTATGCCCCGTGAACTGATCGAACGGCTGGATACTTGGACGCAAACCAGCAGGATGCGCCGCCTCTGGCTGACAATTCCCGATCAAGACCGGTTCGACCATTTTTATACGCGAGCCGCCGCTGATCAGGATATTCGTGCGCGGGTGATGGCAGCAGAGTGGTTGGTCACGATTGCGCAAACCCGCGAAGAACGCCAACAAATCCGTGATCTTTTGCAAACATGGCTGAATGATCTTGATGAGGGGATGGTTCAAGCGGCGAAGCGGTTACTGCGGCAGTTGGAATAACCCTCTCCAGCTCTAATTGGAGAGGGTTTTCTTCGCGCTTTTGCGCTTATTTCCGCTTCATGCGAACGCGCAGAGCAAACAACGCGAATGTGAAGAAGATCGCCGCCATCAGCAGAATGCTGGAGAACCCACGCAGAATAACATCACCATCCCAACCCGTGTTGAGGAGTGCGCGTCCGGCTTCAATCACGTATGTGACCGGGTTCAAATACGCCGCTGTCTCGATCCATCCACTCAGCAGGTTGAGCGGCACGAACGAGGCAGTTAAGAACGAGAGCGGGAAGAAAAGGAAGCTCGCGCCGCTGGTCGCCGCGCTGCTGCCAGACATTAACGCCACGCCGACGGGTAATCCCGCGAATGCCGTACCCAACAGGAGCGAAATTCCCATCAATGCCAACACGCCGCCGATTCCGGTCGCGGGTTCAAGTCCCATCAGCACCGCCACGCTGATCACGATTCCCGTTTGGATCACGAGCAGGAACGCGCCGCTGATCATATGACCGAGCAGAAGTGCCGCGCGGTTTGCCGGGGTGAGCATCAACTTATCGAAGTAGCCGTTTTCGATATCACGGACGATCCCATCGCCTGCCAGCGATGAACCGCTCAAGGCTGCGCTCAACACCGAAAGTGGCAGGATGAAACCGAGATAGCTCTGTCCGCGCAGACCGGGCAGGAAGCCCGCCGCATCGCCCAACGTTCCGGTATAAATGAACAGGAAGAAGATGCTGATCAGCACACCCGGAATGATGGCAAACGGGACGCGCAAGCTGTTGCGGAACGCGCGGGCGGTCATCGTCGAAACCTGATGAATGAACGGCATCCCTTCCGCGCGGGCGGCTTTCTTTACCGGAAGTGCGGTGACTCCCGACTGCGTGATTGTGGTCATCGTATCCCCTCGTTTACGGTCGTCTCAATCGTTTTACGTCGAACTTGTTTGCTGTCTCTAGCTTGCTTTTTTATCGGCGGACTTCCCCCGACGGGCGAAAGTTTCCGCGACCGGACCCGTTCCCGCGTCTTCTTCGTAGCGCTGACCCGTCACTTGAAGGAAAACATCATCCAGCGTCGGTGCGCTGAGTGTGAGCGCAGATGGGCTGAATCCGCCGTCGTTGAGTACGCTCACGACAGGCGAGACGATTTCCGCCGCTTTCGGGCGGTACAAGCGCAGCACGTTACGGTCAAGCTGCGTGCGATCCGCCATGTGCTGAACCGCGTCTTGTGCCTGCATCGCCGTTTCGGGCGTGTCAAATGTTAGGTTGATCGACTCGCCGCCGAGCGCCGCTTTCAGATCAGCGGGTTTGCCTTCGATGGCGATTTGACCTTTGTCGATGATCGCAATCCGCTGCGCGAGTTCGTCGGCTTCTTCGAGATATTGGGTGGTTAAAAAGATCGTCATCCCGTATTCACGGTTCAGGCGGCGGACTTCATTCCACACATCGCGGCGGCTTGCCGGGTCGAGTCCCGTCGTCGGTTCGTCAAGAAACAGGATGCGCGGGCGGTGCACCAGCGCCAGCGCCAAGTCAAGGCGGCGGCGCATACCACCGGAGTATTTGCCGACGCGCCGATCCATCACGCCGGGTTCATCCAGCTTGACAATCGTCAGCAGTTCCATTGCCCGGTCACGGGCTTCGCGGCGCGACATCCCGAACAACTGCCCTTGAATCGTCAGCAGTTCCATCGACTTCATAATCGGATCAAGCCCGATTTCTTGTAGCGCAACGCCGGCGATCCGCCGAACGTCTGCCGCTTCGGTCACGACATCATGACCGCCGACCAGTGCGCGCCCTTGCGTCGGCAGCGCCAGTGTCGTCAGCATCGCAACAGTGGTGCTTTTGCCCGCGCCGTTCGGTCCCAAGAAACCGAACACTTCACCGGTTTCAACCTTGAACGAAACCCCGCTAACGGCGGTGTAGTTCCCGAACTGTTTGATCAGTCCTTCACCGATAATTTCACCATTCATGACAGCATCCTCCCCGCTTCTCGGACTGCGTTTCTTGCCTACAATTGTTAAGACTCAGTCGTGATTAACCTGCGTACCCCGGATTCTTCGCAATTCCTTGCGCGAACGCTTGATTGAGCAGCGTCAGCGCATGAGAAACATGCTCTTGATCCTCAGATGACAGCGTATCGAGCAGCGCAGCGATCTGATCGACCATATGCTCTTGCATCTGGTGATAGCTTGCTCGCCCCGCGTCGGTGATCTCGATCCACACCACGCGCCGATCCTGCTCGTCGCGTGTTCGCGTCACCCACCCTCGCTCTTCCAATGCTGTGACTGTGTTCGACATTGTTGGGAGCGTCACTTGTGTGGCTTTCGCCAGTTCCGAGAGTGTCGTCTGCCCGTCGAGCAGAATCCGCATGACGACGATATGCGACGTGCTGACCATCACCGTGCCTATTCGCATCTGCGCGCTCATCACACGCATGATGACAGGGATGATCTCCAATGTTTTCAGCGCAATCGTCCGATTTTCAAGGTGCGGCATATCAACACCGTTTGCCTTCCTAATGGTTAGCTTGCCTAATCATAAAGAAAACGCCGTTCGTATGTCAACGTGTTTAGATAAGAAGTGGCTGAACGGTTGCTGAGGTTGCTCTCATCTAGGTGGGTCGGCGCTTATAGTGGAATGATACCGCCGAATATCAATCTGGTGTAGATGAGTGCGGGGTACAAAAAAGACGCGCCCAAACTCCGTATCGAAATGCGGAGTTTGGGCGCGTCAAAAGGGGGTTAATCCATCGTCAGGGCGAAGTCGATGTATGGTTCTCCTGAGTCGGGCAGTTTGCCCGTATCGAGGATCACAATCCGCGTATCAGCGCTCCTGAGCTTAGCGATCCGCTCATCTTGCGGAGTCGGCTGCATCCGTGCAAAAATCGCCGTAATCGCGCCGTCTGCATGGACGATCACTTGACGGGCAAATACACCCACCCGGTTGAGCATCGTCGCTACATCTTCCTCGCTGACCGCGAGATACTGCGGCGGCGGCGGCGGTACGGGTTGGGCGATATCGTCACCCGTTTGCAGCAGTTCGCTCAAATCCTTGATCACATCGTTGTAGGTGCTGATCACACCGCGATAGAAATAATCGTTGCGCCAGTCGTTGGTATACGCTTCTTTCGCCTTCTCCGCGATCTCGCGGCGGCGTTCGGCAAAGCTGTTTAACAGCGCCGTGATCTGCTCGCGCAGTTCAGCGGCATCAGGTGAGAGGGGAACAGGGGGTAGTGTCATCTTTTGAAACCTTCTTGGGCAGGGTGAGCAGCGCGGCGCGGCTGCCCACCAAACGAATAGATCAGCGATGCTCGGCTACTGCAAGGATATTTCCGTCCGGATCTTTGAACCATGCTGCACGGTCAGTACCCATCTGCGCGATCCCGTTCACGGTCTTCAAACCCGGAAAATCGTATTCCTCAAAGACTACACCACGGCGGCGCAAATCAGCGACGACCCCATCCAGATCGCGAACGCTCCAGCCCATCATCGTATTCTGAGCCGTCCCTGCTGCACTCGTCGGGTAAACTTCAAACGATGTACACTCACCGACCTTGTAGACGACATTGACCGCCGAAGTATACGACGGTATCAAGCCCAGCACGCCTTCATAAAACTGGCGTGCCCGATCTAGGTCTTTCGTAGGAAGTGTCGTATGAACAGGAAACTGTGCGAGCATGAGAGTCCCCCCTATCTCGTTAGGCATATGCCCGTTTCCAATTATAGGACTACTTCTTGATCACCACGTACTGAGTACCGGGTCCATGTACGCCGAGTATCAATTCCATTTCAATGTCACCAGTCCGCGAAGGTCCTGTGATCAGACAGAAGTTCGCGCTGTTGGTGATCCCGCTCATCGCTGGATCAGACTCACGCAGTTGCGCAAACCATGACTCAATGCGCGGCAGCAGTTGATCCACGCGGATCACCGAGATGAGCACAGGCGGCAGGATCGTCGGGATGCGCCCTTTTCCCGGCGCAGTTGTCACGATCAGCGTGCCTGTCGTCGCGGCAGCAGCGTCCGCTCCGGTTAATCCCACCTGAGCGCTTTCTGCCTTTGCCAGCATCTCGTCACGCGCGCTCGAATAAGGCTCAGGGTAAATAATCTCAATCCCTGCTGCTTCGACCGCTTCTTTCAAGCCGCTGACCGGAATATGGGTAAAGTCCCACGCCAAAATATGCGTGGTATTGTGCTTTTTGAGCAGATCGATCACAGCGGCGCGGGCTTCATCATCTCCCGTCACCACCATTGGCGACCCCATCAAGCGCGTGAGTTCCGCCGAAAAACGCTCGATCAGCGCATCGGGCGAAAGATCATCCTGCACGGTGACGGGCAGATAGTCTGATGGGCGCGGCGGCGCATCCTCAAACGGACGGCGGGCGGCGCGGAGTTTTGCGAGGATCGCATCACGCGATGACATGTTTAGCCTCTGTTCTTCTTCCACCACGCATGGAACGATTCTTTTGCCAGCGGCGGAAAATCGCGGCTGTCCGTCCAATTGCCGATGAACGGAATCGGTAGGTCGCTGATGGCTTTTTCGCCGTCTCCGCCCTTGTCTCGGGCGATC
>JAPKMU010000121.1 GCA_026645745.1 Anaerolineae bacterium
CTGATCCGAGACACCGCACAGCGCCGTAAACACGCTTTCGACGCGGCGTTCGTCGTCCAAAATCACGAACGCGGCAGCATTCACGATTGGCTCACCCGTTGGCGTGCGCGCCACATGCGCCGATCCCAACGCTTGCGGCGGATCGTCTGCCAACGCGGGCATATCAACGGCGGTGATGATACCGGAATCAATTTCGCCGCTCTCGATCAGCGCGATCAAGTCATTCCAACGGCGTTCGCCCGTCGCCGGATCGAGAATTTCGACGCCGATATCATGCGCAAATGCCGCCGCGATCCACTCCCACAGCATCGGATGCGCACGCTGACGCAAGCTCTCGCCTACGCTGACGTTATTGCGCACATTCGGCGGCAGGGCGCGGGTCAAGGCACGGCAGATCGCGGCGGGCAGGTTGGGAAACTCCAGCAAGCGTGACAGCATCACCGAACCACCGATCAAGACGCCATGCTCGGTGTAATCGAATAGGTTCATTTCGGGGATCGACTGCAAATCGATCACCGTTGAATACGGGAGCAGCACTTCGGTAAAAGTCAGCCCACCCCCGGCAATCGCCAGCGCTTCCGGGTGATCGCGTAACAGCGCGGCGGCAATATCGAGTGAAGTCGGACGGTGGTATTGAGTGGGGTTAGCCATAGGGGACGCTCACAAAAAGTAAGAGACAATAGTTGGCGGCATTTTCCGCGCACCTTGACTATAACACACTCATCTCGTCCCAACCTTGGTATAGATTGCGAGCACCGCTGGAACTGGATCGAATGATGAAACTTGAATGCTGCCTGTATTCATATACAGCATCGTCGAACCACCCCCATCGAGGTTGACAGCCTCAGCGATGTCTAGTCCAACAGTCGGTAAATACGCACTGAGATCGATTAGACGCATTCCGATCAGCGAAGATGAGACGATCACGAGGACGCGCCCACGGGTATCCAATGCGATCACTGTGCGCCGCGATGCCCGATCCGTGCCCGAATTTGTGAAGGCGGCTTGCCCTGCGCTGACCAGCATCGGGAATGCCTGCACTGCCTGATCGTAGGCTTCTCCGCGATAAGGTTCATCTACTGTCGAGCGAATGCCGATCACATCGCCAACCGTGTAAAACACGCCTCCGCGATTTGAATACGCAGTGCCGTAGCTGACACCATCACTGATCAGCAGACCAAGAATTTGCGCTTGGGCATCAAAAAAGTTGGCATTGATGAAACCAACCGCATCCGGGAGCGCATCCCGCCATTCTGCAAGCGACAGCGGTTCGCCGGGTCGATAATGCACGCGAAACGCAAACTGTGCGGGATCGATTCGAATCACTGTAAACTGAGTCAGCGGATAATTTCCACCGGGAAACAACACACGCCGTTCCAAACCCGGTGACAGCATCTCCCATCCATTTGACTCCGAATCCACCTGTGTGACTTCAGGTGAAGGGGTAATCGCTGAGATAGCAGGCTGCAAACAACCGCTCAACAAGGTGGCGGCAGTCAGCAGAGACGATAGACGATAAACTCTAGACACGTGAAGCTGATCCCAAAAACTCTCTCTTGACAGGGGGTGTGCTCCGATGGATACTTTATAACACATTTTACACAGGGTAACGGGCAATTAGCTCAGCTGGTTAGAGCGCACGGTTCACATCCGTGAGGTCGGGGGTTCGAGCCCCTCATTGCCCAAAACGTCAGCATCACTGCTGACGTTTTTGTTTTCCACCACCTGACCTAACCCCATATCCACCGTTCCTCGCATTTGGTCAGTCTGCTGCCCGCCATACGATTACCTCAACGGAGGGCAGACGCAATGACGAAACTCAAAGAAATCATCGCATTCATTCAAGAAGTGCTGAAAGAATGGAACGAAGACAAAGCGCCGCGCATGGCAGCAGCGCTCGCCTACTTCACGATCTTTTCAATTGCCCCACTCCTAATTGTGGTGATCGCAATTGCCGGGGCAGCATTGGGTCAACAGGCGGTACGGGGGGAATTGTTCGCGCAAATCTCCGGTGTGATAGGGGCGGATGCTGCCGGATTTGTCGAGGAAATGGTCGCCAATGCGCGCCAGCCTAACCAGAGCTTCGTCGCTACGGTGATTGGACTCGTTACACTGCTGTTAGGTGCGGGCGGTGTGTTCGGTCAGCTTCAAGATGCGCTCAACACGGCATGGGATGTTGAACCAAAGCCGACAAACGGGATTTTTGCTTTGCTAAAGGCGCGTTTTCTTTCATTTGCGATGGTTTTGGGCGTGGGCTTCTTGCTGCTTGTCTCGCTCATCTTGACCACCGTTCTTGCGAGCATCACCGGAGTATTTTCAGATGCCGTCCCCGGTGTGGGCGGGATCATCGCCCAGATATTCAATCAAGTGCTCTCATTTACCGTGATCACCCTCTTGTTTGCGATGATCTACAAGTTTCTGCCGGATACTAACATCGAATGGCGCGATGTTTGGGTCGGAGCAGGGTTCACATCGCTGTTGTTTGCCATCGGCAAGTATTTGATCGGGCTGTATCTCGGCAACAGCGGTGTTGCATCATCTTACGGCGCGGCAGGATCGCTGATCGTGATTCTGCTGTGGGTTTTCTATTCGGCGCAGCTCGTCTTGCTCGGTGCAGAATTTACGCAAGTGTGGGCGCGTCGCTATGGTTCACGCAACCCCGCCAATGCTCCCGTGAATGCGACCTCGATCCAGCCTTATACCATATCCAAGACGGAACAGAAACGCCGCGCGATTACAGCGGCATTAGCGACTACTGCGCCAACGTTATACCCACTCACCGAGCGCGCTGCTGTATCCGACACACTCACGCGCGAACGTGAGCGCAAACTGCTCACCGCCGGAGTGATTTCATATCTCAGCGCGTTGGTGGGATTGTTCGTTTTAGCGAAACGGAGGAAGCGCCGTTCATGAACTTCTAGCCGTAACGCCAAGACACACGTACAATCCGCATCAATTGAACGCCCTCTCACTTCGTGGTACGATGGTCACATGGAAATGATGCAGGCTCAAAACGCCGCGACTGCGTCGCGTCACTGGCTCATGTTTGGCATGCGCTGGTTAGGAGTAGTATTCCTAGCCGCGCTTGTCTTAATGCTGCAAGACAGCGCTCCATCCACTGGCACAGTGACACTCACGGCTGCGGTCGTCGTCAGTGTGAGCGTCAATGCTTTACTTGCCATCATCATTTTGATCCCTGCCCTATCGGGCGCAACCCCGATTGCCGCTTTTTTCGGTGATCTGATCATCGTTGGTATCTTTTGCGCGGTGAGCACCGATCCAATCGTGGTATTCTCCGCTGTGAGCCTCGGTATCATCAGCGCGATCCAGCACAGTGCGGTGATCTTCTCGGTGATTCACATCATAGGGGTGATCGGAGCAGGTTTCATCACTTACACTGCTGCGATCAACGGCAGCGACGCTTCGCGCACGAACAGCATGGCTGAAGTCCTGCCGCTGCTGCTTGGTATGGCAGCGGCAGCGGTGATCGTGGCTTATCTCGTCGAAAGACAAACAACGGCGATCAACAAAGAGCTTGACGAAGCGGGACGCCAGCGTACTGCCCAGCTTGATGATATGCGAGTACGCATCCGAGCAATGTACGATATTGCTTACACGATGGGGTCAACGCTTAAGTACGACAAGGTGCTTGAGACGGCGCTCGAAGCTGGACGCGTTGGTCTGCGCTTAAGTGGTGCGGGTACAGATGCGGAATTGATCGCGGCGGTGATGCTGTTCCACGCTGATGATAATGCGCTTCACGTCAGCAGCGGGCGGCGCTTAACCCGCAGCGATACACAAATGATTATCCCCGGTAAAGAAGGGATTGTCGGTCAAGCACTGCGCGAAACCGTTCCCGTATTTGCCGCCAGCGCCAAGAATGATCCCGAACTCGGTTATTTTGTTGCATTTCAATACTGCCGTTCGTTGGTTGTCGTGCCGCTCCGCGCCATTTATGACAACTTCGGCGTTCTGATCTACGGCAGTGAGCGTGCAAACGCCTTCACCGATGAACACGCTGAACTCCTCACTTCTATTGGCGTGCAAGCGACAATCGCCCTACAAAATGCTGTGCTGTATCAAGATTTGACCGAGGAAAAAGAGCGCATCATCGAAGTCGAAGATGATGCGCGCCGCAAACTCGCAAGCGATCTCCATGACGGACCCACCCAGAATATCTCTGCAATGGTCATGCGCGTGAGCTACATCAGCAAACTACTTGAAAAGCGCCCGATGGACGTTGCCGAAGAACTGCGCAAACTCGAAGATCTCGCACGACGCACATCGAAAGAGATTCGGCAGGTCTTATTCACATGGCGACCGCTCGTGCTCGAATCGCATGGTTTACCAGCGGCGCTAAAAGGGCTTGCGGAAAAAGTCGAGGAAACTCATGGTCAGCGCGTACAAGTCCGCGTCTCCG
Source organism: Anaerolineae bacterium (assembly GCA_026645745.1). GTDB lineage: Bacteria > Chloroflexota > Anaerolineae > Aggregatilineales > Phototrophicaceae > Flexifilum. The sequence goes on from JAPKMU010000121.1 coordinate 4,421, forward strand.
GGGATGCTCCGTATGTGCTGGACAAAAAACAGCAGGTCGTCGTCTTTCACATCGTCGAAGAAGCGATCAACAATGCACGCAAACATGCCAACGCCAGCCTAATCACCGTTTCGATCTATCGGCAAGAGGACGCAGTCCTTCTTCAAGTGATGGATAACGGTCAAGGTTTTGACGCGAACGCGAATGCAAACAAAGACGGGCGTAACAGTCTTGGCATGACCAATATGCGTGAGCGTGCCGAACTCATCGACGGCACATTTCATGTGGACAGTTCACCCGGCAAAGGTACGGTGATTACCGTCGTTGTGCCAGTCAAAACGGGCGAAGCAGCGCCGGAATCCGCCAGCAGTTCGGGCATTCGCGCACGGCGTCCACGCAAATCCATGACCAAATTGGCACTCGCCGCCGCCGCCCGTGCTGAAAAAGTCAGCATCCGCGATACCAACCAATAATTGAGGATAATGCCACCATCCACTTTAGCCGCACAGCGCGGCGAACCCAGCTATGTCTGGCGCTCCGGGCAGGAGCGCCGCCTACAGATGATCGTCAAGTGGGCAAAACTCGAAGACGCTGTTGTACTAGAAGCTGGTGCGGGTATTGGGATGTATTCCAGCCAGTTCCGCCGCCGCTTTACGTCCAGTGTCGAAGCCTTTGACGTAGAACTTGATCGAATCATCGAAGCGCGGCTCGAAACCCCACATGCGGTTGTTGCTGCTGCCGAGTCACTGCCGTATCCATCTGATTATTTTGATACCATCTTGAGCAATGAGGTTTTAGAGCACGTTCAGGATGATCGCCTCGCAGCGGCAGAGATGGTGCGCGTGCTCAAACCGGGCGGACGCGCCGTGATTTTCACCCCGAACCGCTGGTATCCATTTGAAACACACGGGCACTACTGGAAAGGGGAATATCACTTTGGCAATACTCCCCTGATTAACTATCTGCCGGATCGCTGGCGCGACCAACTTGCGCCGCATGTACGCGCTTATACGGCGCGCGGACTGCGGCGGTTGTTTAACGACACACCAAGCCGAATCATCCACCATTCGCGGGTTTACGGCGGCTACGACAACATCACGCGAAAATTCGGCAAACCCGGCGCAGTCGTACGGGATATTCTGCACAGCTTTGAAGGCACCCCTTTGGATACCTTCGGACTGTCACATCTGCTGGTTGTCGAAAAACTGCCAGACTAATCGACGTCGTTCACGAAAACGGGCAGATGACCTAATGAGACAATCTGCGCCCATTTTTCTTGATCGCCCTCGGTAAAGATCGCCGCTTCTGCCGCGATTTCGGCGTGCGCCATTTCCATAATCGTGCGCATGCCCTTGAGCGTGCTGCCCGTCGAAATGACATCATCGACCAAGATCACGCGGTGATTTTCGAGCAGTGGGCGATCTTTTTGATCAAGATAAAGCGTCTGCGTTTGTCCGGTCGTAATGCTCACTGTGTCAGCGCGGAGCGCTTCACCCATATACGATTTGAGCGCTTTGCGCAGCACCACATACGGCAGCCGCATTTCAACCGACAGCGCATGAGCAAGGGGGATGCTTTTCGTCTCTGGCGTCACAATAGCGTCCGCCTTGAGATGAGTTAGTTTTGCGGCGAGTTCACGTGCAACGACCTGCACAAACTCGGTATCGCCCAAAATATTCAGAATGGCGATCTTGACTCCCGGTGCGACTTCAAACAGGCGAAGGCGGCGTTCCACACCTGCGACCTGAACGGGGTAAAACTCCTGCTGCATAAGGGCACTCCCGTATGTACTTCTCGGATGAACATCCGGCGATTATAACAGACGGGAGCGCTCATGGTTGATCTTGCTACAGCGAAAGTGCCGCACGAATTTCTGAGGTTTTCTTTGCATCCACGATCCGACCATCGACCAGCGTCACGATGCGATCCGCCTTCTTCGCCAATTCCAAGTCGTGGGTAACGATTACAACCGTTGTACCGGTTTCACTGCGGATATTCTGAAGCGTCTCGATGACGATCCGCCCCGACTCCGTATCCAAGTTCCCGGTCGGCTCATCTGCCAGTAGGAGCGGAGGATTGTTTGCCAATGCGCGGGCAATCGCGACACGCTGCTGCTGCCCACCCGAAAGCTGATTCGGACGGTGGTGCATTCGATCTTTCAATCCAAGCAGGTCGAGCAGTTCTCTCGCGCGCTTATCCGGGCTAAAGCGTGCACGGCGCGCAAACTGAATCGGAAGGGTGACATTTTCGAGCGCAGTCAGCGTTGGGATCAAGTTAAAGAACTGAAAGATAAACCCGATCTTTTCGTTGCGGATTTCGGTCAAGCGGTCTTCACTCATGCGGCTGATCTCAACACCATCGATCTCGATAGTGCCGTGTGTAGGTTTATCCAGCCCGCCGATCAAGCCTAGCAGGGTACTCTTTCCACTCCCGCTCGGACCGACAACACCGACGATCTCGCCCCTATGAATATCAAGGTCAACGCCCCGAAGTGCGTGGACAACCGTCGCTCCCAACGGCAAATCTTTCGTCAAGCCGCGTGTGCGGATTACCGCTGCGTCGGCTGTTCCATTTTGAGACATGCGCGTTTCTACTCCGCGTGTGTACAGGAATTTCTAGTAGCAGTATACGTGGGAATCATCGATTGCGTTGCGGACAGATTCTCATCTCGAATTCACCGCGCACCCTACGCATCTTTGTTACAATATTCACAAGTGATCTATGATAAAAGTCATAGGTCTACCGTAAGTGAAGTGTGGGGGCAAAGCACAACTTATGCAGTTGACACAGCTTCGGAAGCAGTACCAGACGTGGTTCAATCGAGTCGATTGGCAAGTTACACGCTGGATGGCGAATCATGGGCTGACGCTGCTCCGTATTTCAATGGGCGTGGTGTTTTTCTGGTTCGGGGCGCTCAAACTCATTCCCAATCTCAGCCCTGCGGAGGACTTAATCCGCCAGTCGATCACGTTCCTACCGATGAATCTTTTTCTTCCGTTCCTTGCAATTTGGGAAATGATAATCGGCGTGGGATTCATCACGGGCAGGTTCATGCGTGCGACAATCTTCCTGCTGTTCCTGCAAATGCCGGGAACGATTTCCCCGATCTTTCTACGTCCTGACCTCGTATTTACGCAGTTTCCATTTGGGCTAACGCTTGAAGGGCAGTACATCGTCAAGAACGCGGTCTTGATCAGTGCGGCGCTGGTCTTGGGCGCGACAGTTCGCGGCGGCGGGCTGCGCAGTGAGCCGGATGAGGGAATCGACAGATAACAAAAAAGCCCTGAGAGAGGCGTTTGCAAACCTCCCTCAGGGCGTCTCAGACATCAGTCTTGCTCTGGGTACAAAATACGCAGTCGCTTGTACAGGTTCATGAAGGCGACCAACATATCCGATGTGGTAACAATCCCCACGAGAGTCTCGCTTCGCATCACCGGCAAACAACCGATGTGATTGGTCAGCATCAAGCGGGCGGCTTCGTCCGCATCCATCTCCGGTTCAACCACAATCGGAGCAGGTGTCATGACGGCGCGCACAGGAGTACGTGTCGCGGCGGCTGCCGTGGTCCCACGCAGTGCCAGCCGATCGCCGTTAGTCGTGCGCGGGGAACGCGGGAGATTGAGCGCCGCCAAACAGTCCCGTTCCGTAATGACGCCGACGAGTTGGCTTTCTGAGTTTAATACCGGGAGGTGATGGAAGTGATTCGTTTCCATCGTCTCCAACGCCCGGCGCAATGGCTGATCCTGATGGATCGTAAGTGGACGAGCGGTCATCAGATCCGCGACAATCATAAGCTTTCCTTGGTCGTGGTTAAGCTGGCGTGATCGCTTTATTCCGATTGGCGACCAGCATTTTGAACACGTCAGACTCGGTCAGAATTCCCACCAGATGGTTAGATTCATCGACGACAGGCAGTCCACTGACTTTCTTTTCCAACATGATTTTTGCTGCGTCGATAACCACATCGGTCGGTCGAATTGTAATCGGATTGCGGGTCATGACTTTTTCTACAGTCAACTGCGCCCACAGGTAATTCAGTTCCCAAATGCTAAGGCTGGTGGCGTCCGATGGACTGGCTTCACGCACGTCGCCCAACGTGATGATGCCAACCACCTTTTCTCCCTCAACGACAGGGAGACGGCGAATCTTCAGGTCTTTCATCAATTTGTGCGCCGAGCTAATCGGCGTGTCGGGGGTAACCGTTTTGACCGTCTTGGTCATCCACTCACTGACCAAAATGTTATCTAACATAAACAACTCCTTTTCTGGGCGATACGCACACAGTATAGAATCAGCTGTCGGAACATTGGTCACACCTAGTTCCCTGAATATTGTCACCATTAACGCATGTTCGTGCGCGCATAGATTGGAATGAGGATAGTCACCTGAGTGCCGGCACCGGGGCTGCTGAGGATGGTCACGCTGCCGCCGTGTAACTGTGCGCGCCGCTGCATGTTCTCCAAACCCAAGCCGCTGCCGCTGTCCGCGTGACCATTACGCGCCGCCAGCGACTGCGGGTCAAAGCCGCGTCCGTTATCGGTGATCACCATCCTAAAACCAACGGTGTCGGCATCCGCGCGGATCAAAACTTGGGTTGCTCCAGCATGGCGGATCACATTGCTCAAGGCTTCATTCGCCATCTGGCACAAAGCCTCAAAGACTTCTGGGGATAATGGTGTTGCGGTATCGTCGGGGGCGTCAATCTCGATTTGCAGTGTGGAGGGGATGTGAAGCCGCATCACCATTTCTTGCAAGCATCCGCGCAGCGTTTCACTGCGACGGGCGCGGTGACGCAGATCAAGAATATAACTGCGAATATCCTCGATCACATCGTTTAAACTTTGGGTAACAGGTTTGAGCGCATCTGGGTTATAATCAGGATCAGTGCGTGCCAACTCTACCTGCATCCCAATCGCGTACAACGACTGAATCACGCCGTCATGCAGTTCCATGCCGATCCGTTCGCGTTCCTCCAGCAGTGTGAGCCGCTGCCGTTGGTCGCGGAGCTGCGCACCTGCAATCGCCAACGCTGCGTAACCCGCCATAGATTCGATAAGCCATTGATCGCTTTCGGTGAAGGGTTCGCCATTCAGCGGGTCAGTTAGGTACAGCATCCCGAAAAGTTGATCGCCTACACGAATGGGTACACCAAGAAACCGATCCATCGGCGGGTGATTTTCAGGAAATCCAGATGAACGCGGGTCTTTAGAAAGGTGTTCGAGTCGAATCGGGACACGTTCCAGCATAATCGCGCCCAACAGTCCTCGCCCCAAAGGAGGGTGTGGAATCATTTCGACGGCTTCGGCAGTCATTCCGCTGACGACGAAATATTCCATCGTTTCACGTTCATTGGGGATGCCGAGCGCCGCATAACGCGCGCCAACCAATTCGCGCGAGATGTTAGCAATCCGCTCCAAGACCTCATTAAGCGTGTCTGCGCTCGCAGCGTACATGACGAACGACACTATACTTTTGAGGCGATTCAGGAGCAAACTCACATCTTGCTGTGGAGAAATGTCACTGATCTGGGTCATGAGCCAAAACTTATAATACACGTCAGTCTGTTTCTTAAGTGTAACCGCGATTAGGCGGTTGTCGAATCAACGGTTTTTGGGGGGATTGGATGACGAAGCTCATACGAATACTCGTCGCGGACGATCATTCGGTTGTAAGGGCTGGGCTGCGGACGCTGTTGGAACGTCAGGGGCACTTCCGCGTCGTTGCCGAAGCCGCAACCGGAGAAGAAGCAGTCAGCAAAGCACAGGAAGTCAAGCCGGATGTCGCGGTGCTCGACATTCGTATGCCGGGGTTAAGCGGGATCGAAGCGTGCCGCCGCATCGTAGGATCAGTAACGGGCTGCCGCGTGATCATGCTCACCAGTTATGCCGAAGATGAGCTTTTATTTGCCGCAATTCAAGCGGGTGCAAGCGGCTATGTGCTAAAGCGCATCGGTGACAACGAACTTGTGCAAGCGGTTGAACGGGTCAGCCGGGGTGAAGGCATGCTCGACCCGGCAATGACGGCAACCGTGTTCAGCGAGATGCGTAAGGCGAATCAAGCACAGCAAGCAGCGGCGTTTGCCGAACTCACGCCTCAAGAACTTGCCGTGTTGGCGCTTGTTGCTGAAGGGCTGACCAACCGTCAAATCGCTGTCAAGCTGTATCTCGGTGAAGGCACGGTGCGCAACTATGTGAGCAGTGTGCTTGCGAAAATCGGAGTCAGCAACCGCGCCGAAGCCGCCGCATATGCGGTAAAGCACAACATCCACGAAATCGTCCCGCCGAGCCATCCATCAGGCTCACCGCGTGAAGAAAACTCCTAAATCTGAAAAAAAGAGGACGTGAACTCGGTCACGTCCCCAAATATTATCGACAAGCGGTCAGCTTACGTTGATTCAGCCGCCGGATCAGCTTGCAATTCTTCAACATGCTGGCGATTCTTCGCCGGAATCACGAATACCGGACGCTGTGCACCCATCAGAACTTTACTCGTTACACTGCCAAAGAACCAACGCGTCAAGCCAGAACGCCCGTGCGTCGACATCACAATCGCATCGACATTATCATGTTCCGCGACATCGACGATCAGCGCCGCCGGATCACCAATATCAACAACGATACTTATTTCAAGCTGCGTGGTTTCGCGCAAACGATCCGCGATCCGCTCCAGATACGATTTCGCGCCCGGAATTGCTTTATCTGCGCCTTCGTTCGAGTGAGGGGTAGGCATCGGTACAGGATAAAGGTCATAAATCGGATATTCAGGGACTTGAATCGCGCTTACGAGGGTCAGCGCGCCGTTGGGTTTGACGACCTGCAAGGCATAATCAAGCGCCGTCTCTGCCAAAGCAGAACCATCGAGGGGAACAAGCACGCGGTTCAACATAAGAGTACTCCTCAAATTTAGTTCACTTATGACTCAATCATCAGCGATTTGAGGAGCGTTACGTAGTGCTGAACATCATAACGCAAATGCGCGGGAAAGCATTTTTAGGGAGAGAGGCTTCAGCATCTCCCCCAAAGAACGTGCGTTTAACGCGCAGGTGCAGCCTGATCCGCATACACAGGGGTAAGCCAATGGCGGTACTTCGCCACCCGCCCCTTGACTACATCAAAGAAGCGGTCGCGGATTTGGCGGGTGATCGACCCCATCATCCCTGTCCCAATCGGGCGGTGTTCGACTTTTGTGACTGCCGCCACCTGAATACCCGTCCCACACAGGAACAGTTCATCGGCAAGATAAACCTCGCTGCGGTCGATCTCGCGCTCAACGACTTCAAGCCCCAGATCATCCCGCGCGATTTCGATAATCGAACGGCGGACAATCCCTTCGAGCACATTGGCATGTGTCGGCGGGGTGATGACGACGCCGCGCCGCACCATGAAAATATTCGCAGCGCTCGATTCGCCTACATGACCGTCTTCGTTCAAAACGAGAGCTTCATCATAACCAGCAAGAATCGCATCACTCTTGATTAGGGCGCTGTTCGCGTACGCACCGGTGATCTTGCCACGCGCGGGGATCGCGTTGTCTTCAACCCGCCGCCATGCCGAGAAGCACACATGCGCGCCTTCTTCATTATCAATGTAGCTCCCAAACGGAAGCGCGAACATCGTCATTTCATCTTCGACATCGTGCAAACGTACGCCGATCATCTCGGTGGATTTATACGCCAGCGGGCGGATATAGCAGTTCTCGCGGAAGCCTTCGGTGCGCAGCAAATCGATCAAGATATGGGTGAGTTCTTCCGGAGAAAATCCCGTCTTGATGCGGATCAGTCCGGCAGAATGGTTGAAGCGCTCGAAGTGCTCAAATGGGCGAAAGAGAAATAACTGTGCCTCGTCCGCGTTCCAGTAGCCGCGCATGCCGCCGAACACGCCTGTCCCGTAATTGAATGCGTGGGTCATCACACTGACCGTCGCCTGCTCAAACGGCACGATCTGACCCTTAAAGAATGCGAATTTTGGTTTTCCCTGAACAGCCATTGACTATCCTCTGATGTAAAAGCGGTCTATGACTTCTCAACTTTCTTACTATCGCGGAGCGCGCCCCGCAGTGTATAGAACCCAAGCAGTCCAATCACCAAAACGGCGGTGATTCCTGTAACCAGTAGGGGGGATTGAGCAACATCATAAAAATACTCGACTCGATGGACGCCGGGTGGCACCCATATCGCTTGCAGCGTACCGTAAGCGCACGCTACACGCACGCGAACGAGGCGACCATCCTCCATTGTGACGTTCGCGTACAGTCCCGGTGACCACACTTCCGAACGGAATAAGAGCGCTTCCCGCTGTGGGACATTCACCTCGAACCACTCACCATTGAGTGTGCGCCCATGCGCGAGAATTTCCGGCGGAGCATTGTTGAATGAGGGAAGCAGTTGAGTGATACCTCCATCGCCGTCCCAATCGTTTCCATATGCCCAAGCCCGATCAAACGGAATAAGTGGACAGTCTTCAGCAGCCCGAAAATCGCGCAAGCCCCATGCACGCCCGTAGCCTTGACCGAGATCATACACGTAGCGTTCACCGTCATTGAACACCGCCTCGCGGCTCTCAAGCCGCTGCGTGAGGATCAAATAGCGCACGTTCAAGCGGCGCAGTGCTTCATCATCGATTTTGCCGTCGAGTTCTGCTTGCGGGCACGCCGCCGAAGCCGCTGCGCTCCCGCGCACTGCCGGAGCAGCCACCGAGTAACCTTGATAACCACACCCGATTGTGGCATTCATATACTCGGAATAGGTGCGTAGCTGCGCCCCGTTGTAGCCATCCGCCGTGTTGATCCCGTTGGCGAGCAGCGCCATATCGCTCACGCCGCCGTACGGCGCGATCACCCGCTCATCTTCGGTCAGGTTTTCGCGCAAGAACACGATGAGCGGATCATCTGCGGCGACCAATTCCGCTTCAGGGATCGGTGTGATAAATGTGCTGCCCGTGTAGAGCAGTTCCGCCGCGATGATCGCTGCCACCGCGATTCTGCTCCACTGCTGCGCCGGAAACGCCAGCACCAGCGCAACCACTGCCGCCGCGATCCCGTGGGGGAAGAACGCAAACGGCAGTTCGGGCAAAACAAACCCGCCAATTGTGAGTAATGCGAACAACACTGCCACACCGATCAAGACCGGACGCAGCCAGCGTTTCGCCCCTTCCCCGTTCACCCAACGATCCCATGCGAACGCTGCCAGCGCCGCCGCCCCGAACGGCACATACACATAAAACCGTTCCGGCGTGCGGAAATACGGCATCACCGGGACGGCGTAATACAGCACGGTGTACAATCCGGCGGTCGCGCCGAAGCTCAAAACCAGCGCGATCAGCGTGCCGCCGCTCCACAGCCGCTCACGTTGAGTCCATCCTCG
>JAPKMU010000122.1 GCA_026645745.1 Anaerolineae bacterium
GACAGCACCGACTATATGATCATCGCTACCCTGACGCAGGGTCAGCAGGTGCTCCTCGTCGGTATCAGCAATCAGGGTTCGGGCTGGTATCAGGTGCAGCTTGCGACGGGTCAGCTTGGCTGGATGTCGCCAACCGTGATCACCGTATCGGGCAACCTCGCCGTGCTGCCGCGCGTGCAGCCGCCGCCGCGCCCCGCCACCGCAACCCCAGTCCCGCCGACCGCCGCCCCGACCTCGGCATCACAGGCGAACCTCGTCGCGGGCATCGTCGTGCTTGAACCGTCTTCGCCGATCTGCGCCCAAACATTCAACGTCGGCTTTGACGTGGCGAACCTCGGCTCCACGCAGACGACCGCTTCCGGTACGGTATCGCTGACTGATGTTCGCGCCGCTGACGGCAGCGTTCAGGCGACGACTATTGGCGGCTTCCCCGTGCTGCTGCCCGGTCAGACGTTCCGTGTGAACATGCCGCTCACGGTCAGCACGTGGTACAACGATACGCACCGTATCACGCTCACCATCGATCCGAGCGGTCAAATCCCGGAAAACAACCGGGGTGATAATGTGCGCACGATTGAGTTCGTGCTTCAGCGTGGTTCTTGCCCGTAAATCGTCATTCGTATATTGGGACAGGGCGTGCCCTGTCCCTCTTTTCCTCTGATCACCCACCGCTTCTCTTTGCGTTCGCGCCGCTTTGCGATAAAACTTGCGCAGTCCTGCAAGCTATGGAGATTTTCCACTATGCTTAAACGTTTGCCATTCCTCGCCCTCTTCTTGTTGATCGCGCTGCCTGTCATCGCGCAAGAAGCCGAAGGCGTCCGCATCGATTATCCGCCCGCGCAGTTCCTTGTGAGCGGTGTCGTTGATGTTTTTGGTACGGTCGAACACCCTGACCGCCGCTCTTTTATTCTTGAAGTGACCGATATGCCCGGCGCGGATGCGATCTGGACTCCGATCACGCTCAATCAGACCAACTTTGATGATTCGGGCGTTCTCGGTCAGTGGGATACCACCATGTTCCCGGATGGCGTGTATCGTCTGCGCGTCGTCGTCTTCCTCAACAGTGGATTTAGCGCGATGTCGGAAGTCAGCGATATTCAGGTGCGCAACGAAGGCGTCGCCACCCGTCAGCCGACGCAGCCCCCCGCGACCGCCACGCCCGAAGGACCGGTGATCATCCCGCGTCCGAACGTCGCCAACCCGCTGCCGATCATGGTCGGCGGTCAGTTGGATGATTTTGACGAAGATGCCGTCGCGCTGATGCAAGCCGCCGGGATGACGTGGATTAAATGGCAGATTCCGTATGTGATCGGCGACGCCAACTTGATCAACGTGGCGCGCGACCGGATTAACTTCTCGCACGAGCACGGCATGTATGCTTTCCTGTCGATCAAGGGAAGCAAAGACGAGATGGCGGCGGTTGGTTTCGCGGAATACTTCCCGCTGTACGCCGATTTTGTCGGTCAGCTTGCCGAACTCCAGCCGGACGCGATCCAAATCTGGAACGAAATGAACCTTGACCGCGAATGGCCCAACGGGTCGATTAATCCGGCGGATTATGTCGATATGCTGCGCCAGAGCTACGAAGCCATTAAGGCGGTCGATCCGTCGATCCGCGTGGTGACGGGCGCACCTGCTCCAACGGGAGCGGAAGGGGCGTTCGGCTTGGATGCGGTCTGGAACGATGACCGCTACTATGCGGGCATGGCGACAGCGGGTGCAGGGACGTACAGCGACTGCATCGGCATCCACTACAACGAAGGCATTCTGCCGCCAACCTCACGCGGCGGTGATCCACGCGGGGAATACCCGACGTATTATCTGCCGTACATGATCGAACGCGCGCTGTATCCGTTCCAGTTGGGCGGCGGCGTTGAGCGGTTGTGCTTCAGCGAGATGGGGTATTTGTCGCCTGATGGGTATGGTCAGCTTCCCGCCGGGTTTGCGTGGGGACAAAATACCAGTGTGGCGGAACAGGCGACTTGGCTGCGCGACGCGATCAGCTATGCCGCGACGACGGGCAGCGTTGACTTGATCATCGTCTTTAACGTGAACTATACGCGTTTTGTCGAAGGCGATCCGCAGGGTGGTTTTGCGATCATTCGCCCGGACGGGACATGCCCTGCCTGTGACGCAATCGCGGAACTGCGCAGCGACCGGTAAGACATTAACCACAGTGTGATCGTAATAACCCCTCCCCCAACCCCTCCCCGCTTCCGCAAGGAGGGGAGTCCCGCTCAAAAGGATTCCCCCTCTACGCAGTGGAGGGGGTTAGGGGGAGGTAAAGAACGTACCGTCCCGCTGCCGTCAAAATGTTAACGGGCTAATTATCCGGTCTGCCCGCCATCGGAGTCCACGCGGGCAGCATATAGTCGAGATCAGCGGGAACAGGCGTGAGCAGATAAAGATCGACGTACCGCGACCATGACACCCAATCCGCGTCGCTGTAGCCGAGATCGATCCAGTAGATGCTGCTGCGCGCCCCGCCGGTATCCTCAATCGAGCCGACACCGTATCCCGGCACATAAACCTGCGTATGATACGGGAGTAAATTCGGATTTGCGCCGATGACTCCGCGTTGTAGATGCGCTCCGGTCGCTGTCGTCGAATCGCCGCCGAGCGCCGCTGGGTGATAGCTCGTCGCGTATACGCGCAGCACGCGGTAATACTGCACGGGTCCCGTAGGCGTATCAAGCGAGCGGATCACGACATTCGTCCCGTAGCCGATGACATGATTTTGCATGGCGGTCGTAATTTCAACCGATTCGACTTCGCGGCTGATGGCGATGTCGTTTTCGTAGCGCACCCGGATGCGCGTCGTCTCCACGCCTTCGACGCCGTTTTGCATCACCCGCACCTGATCCAGTTCGAGCGCGGGATCGGCTTGATACACGGTTTCGTAGGGGATCGTCACCGTTTGCGTTTCAAAATCCTCGCGCACGCGGATCACACGAATAGACATGCCGGGGATCAGGCGGGTGTTCAGCGAAGGAATCGTGTAATCGAGTCCAACCAGCGCGATTCCTGCCTCCGCCAGCGCATCTGCGATCACCTCGCCTTGTGCGCGAACGCGCACCGTTTGACCGTCCGCCAGCACGCTCACCGGACGGGCACGCTGGATCGTGATCGCCATGCCGGGGTAGACCGAGGAATTCAAGTCCACCGAGACGGTATCCGCGACATAGACCGAAATTCCGGCATCGTAGAGCGCTTCGCCGACGGTGTCGCGCGTTGTTTCTAAATTCCGGGGCGGCTCATCATCGATCTGTACCGTGAGCGGGACAACGCGCCGCACACTGATCTGTGATGCAGGCACGGGATACGCGCCAACCGCTTGCGGATCAACCGGCGTGCCATCAATGATCACGCGGTCGCCCTGCATGAGCGTCACCCCTGCCAGCGCGAGAATATCCGACGGAGCCGTGAGCGCCGTCCACAGAATGCGCGCATCGCCATCCACCACCAACGTAACACTGCGCGCACGTTCCATGCGGATGATCAGATTGGGCTGAATTTGGGTATCAGGGGGCGGATCAACCGCATCACCGATGCTGGGATCAAGATTTGCGGTGCGCAGCGCGTCCCCGACCGTTTGTGCATAGGTGGACAGCGGAATCACCGTGCCGTCGATCACCAGCGTGATCGGCGTCGGCGGGGCTGAACCGCTCAGGACGGTGAGCAGACCGATCAGCAGCACAACGGAGGCAGTCGCAAACGTAAACGCCAATGCCAGCAGCCAGCGCGTCGGGTCACGCGGGGGCGCGGGGCGTGGAGGGCGCGGTCGCGTCGAGGCGGCGGACGGTGGATCGTCGTAAGGCAGTCGCGTCACGCATCACTTATCCGCAGAATCAAAAGGTTGTTGGCTCACTGCTCAAACCGGGGATCTGCGGCACCCGGAGTGACCCCTTAGTGCTGCTTCCGCTAGGACCTGACACGATTCGGAGGCTCCGCCGCGCAAAGCCGGTTTGAGCAGTCAACCAACAACCTATTACGATCATAGGGGAGTAAGTGTAGCGCATGAGCACTCACCTGTAAAGACAGGGCATCCACGAGGAACAGAAAAAAACATAACGTATGGCGTGACCCACAAGAAAGGTGAGCGCGTTTTCACAGATTTTTCGGTTTTTATTTCTGCAATTGTGAATTTTTACATCAATTCGCCCCTACAATAGGATGTGTCGGAGATGTGTTTTACTTGATAATCCCTGAAGGGCTGGGGAATGTTCTTTGACCTCACGCTGTCGCTGCTGTATTTATTCACGCTGTTACTAGGCTGCTCGATTTCGCTTTGGACGGTTTATTTTACCTATACCCGCCAAGAGCACGCAGTTACGCGCAACATCTTCATTATTCAGAGCACGCTCAGCACCCTTCTTTTGATGGCGTATATTGCAATTGCAGTCTCTCAGGTTGAAGAACTTACGCTCCTGCTTGTAAGACTCCGTTTTGTCATCAATGCCTTCCTCGCTCCGTTTACGCTGCGCTTTGCCTTGATCTACAGTGGTGCAAGTGATGGGCGATGGACCCGACCCATGGCTGCTGCCTTCGTTTTCCCGATCATCAGCAGTTTGGTCGCGCTGTTTGCACCGATCAACTGGTGGTTTTCGATGTTTTCGATTGCACCTTACGGAGCGATTACCGCCGACATTTTCACAATGTCAGGGTGGTTCAACATCCACGCTTTGCATTTTCAGGTTGTTATGCTGCTTGCCATGTTCTATCTATTCCGGGGCGGCATGCGCGCTATCCCGCCGTATCGATCACAAGCCGTAATCTTCGTGATCGGCTTGATATTGGGCAACCTCATCTCATCCCCAAATCTGTTTCGCAACACGATGGGCGTATGGATCAACTTCAACGGGTTGGGCGCATCCGTATCCGTCGCGTTTTATGCCCTCGCACTCTTGCGATACAGCTTTACGCATATCGTCCCAATCGCCTACGAGACGATTGTCAACACGATGGATACCGCAATCCTCGTGTTAGATAAAGAGAATACAGTCGTTACGCTCAACCCTGCCGCACGCAAGACGATGAAACTGACCGACGAAAACGTAAACGGCAAGCCGCTCAAAGAGGTTTTTCCGCCCTTTATACAACTCCGCGATTCGTATGGCAGCGTGTATCAAGCGCAAGCCGAAATTCCATTTCTCGACCGCATTTTTGAGGTGCAAATTTCACCGCTTTACGGCAGCGAGAGCGGCAGCCAAATTGTTGGGCGTTCGATCATGTGGCGCGATATTACCGAACGCAAACAGGCGGAACGTGAACGCGAACGCATGATCACCGACCTTGAGGCGTATTCGCACACCGTCGCCCACGACCTCAAAAACCCGCTCCACATGATGATGGGCATGAATCAAATGCTGTCGATTGATTTGCCTGACGCCGCGCCGCATATCCGCCAATATCTCGATTTGCAGATGCAGAGCGGGATGCGGATGCGCAACATCATTCAAGACCTGCTGTTTCTCGCCCAAGTCCGTGCTCAATCGGAGATTGTGCCTGTTCCTCTAGCGATGACGCCGATGGTCAAAAATGTGTTGATCGGGCTTGAAAGCGAAATCCAGCTGACCGAAGCCGTGATTGATGTGCAAGACCCCATGCCAGAAGCACTCGGCATCGAGGCATGGCTTGAGCAGGTATGGACGAACTTTCTTTCAAATGCGCTCAAGTACGGCGGCACACCGCCGCTGGTGCGCGTGCGCGCCGAAGCACAGTCAAACGGGATGATCCGTTTCTCGGTACAGGATAACGGCGCGGGCTTGACCGAAGCACAACAGGCGAAGTTATTCCGGCAGTTCGTCCGCCTTGAACCGGATCGCGCGCCGGGAACGGGATTAGGCTTATCCATCGTCAAGCGCATTATCGAGCGCTTAGGCGGTCAAGTCGGCGTGATCTGCCCGCCTAACATGGGCTGCACCTTTTATTTCACGCTGCCCGCCGCACCAACCCTGTCTATAAGCTGAGAAACTGGGTGAATGCCGTCCACATCACATCGGTTTGATCCATCAACCCGTGATCGCTCTCGACAATGCGCAGATCGACGTGAGGACGCACCTGTGCAAAGCGAACACTTCCATCGACTGGCACAACCTCATCGCGTGAACCGTGAATGATCAGCATCGGCTTATCGATCTCAGCATCCATCGGTGAATATTCGGTCAAGCTCTGGTAATACCCGTAATGCACATCCATGTCGCGCTCATGCGCGTGATGATAAGCGCTCGTCGTACCGCTCGACTGCCATGCAGCCATGCCCGCCTCACCGAGCCGCCGCCGCCAATTTGCCGCTGGATCAAGCGCAGGGGCAAGCAGAATCAGGCGGCTGATCCGCTCACCTTCCGGGAGCGCGCCGTAATGATGCTTATCCGCGTAATTGACTGCCACCGCGCCGCCTAAACTTGAGCCGATCAGCACAACCGGATCGTCACCCGGAAGCGCAGCGATTTCGGCATGAAGCCGCTGAAGCATCGCCGTCATGTTCAGATGTTCAAACGATGGGGCATTCAAATCCGGTGCGCGCAGCGTGATCCCGCGCTCGGCAAAGCGCGGCGTGAACGTGACCGCTTTACCGGAACGGGGCGATGAGCCGAATCCATGCAGATATATCACCTGCATCCTTGTACCTCCACTCGATTATGTGACATTCCCGCAACCTTAGCGCAAAGCCGCCGCGCCGCACAGCGCCGGTTAGCCTAGGCGTTCCGATTTGAGGTATAATGAGCGTCCGTTTCTGTGACGAGAAAGCATTATCCCGTGACTTCCCTCACTCCCGATCAACTTGAACACCTGATCGATGCCGCCATCGACGCGGGGCAGTACGCCTACATCCCGTATTCTCATTATCGTGTAGGGGCGGCGCTGCTTGGCGTAAACGGCACGGTTTATCAAGGCTGCAATGTCGAAAACGCCGCTTATCCCGCCTGTATTTGTGGTGAACGGGTCGCGCTTGTGAAAGCAATCAGCGAAGGCGTGCGTGAGTTTCAAGCCATTGCCGTCGTCACCGAAAATGGCGGCGCTCCGTGCGGCGTCTGCCGTCAAATGCTGTTTGAATTCGCGCCCGATCTTCAAGTGATCCTGCTCAAAGCCTCGCGCGAAATCGTCTTTAACGGTACGCTCCGTGACCTGCTTCCGCTCGGCTTTGGACCTGAATTTCTCAACGTCAAGCCCTGATGCCGCGTCCAGAGCGTGCTTTTCGCACCCCGTGTGTGATCGTCAAGCGCCGCGATTTTGGTGAAGCGGATCGCATCTTGACGATCCTCACGCCGCGTCATGGCAAAATTGATGTCGTCGCCAAAGGCGCGCGTAAGCTCACCAGCCACAAAACCGGACATGTCGAATTATTCACCCGTGTGGATATGCTGATCCACAAAGGGCGTGATCTCGGAATCGCCGTGCAGGTTGAACTCGTCGAGCCGTATCTGCGTCTGCGCGAAGATTTGCAGCGCGGCGCATACGCCAATTACGCGGCGGAACTGCTCGACCGCTTCACGCTGACCGATGACGACGACGCCAGCGAACTTTATCGCTTGTTCGATCAAACGTTGGCGCGTTTATGTACGGATGGTGATCCGCTGTTAGCCGTGCGCTATTTTGAAATGCACCTGCTCGATCAAGTTGGTTTTCGCCCGGAGATCACCAACTGCGCTGTTGGTCATGAGCCGCTTTTGCCTGAAGACCAGTTTTTCAGTTATGCGGCGGGCGGTGTGATCTGCTCGCGCCATGCCGCACAAGCGAGCGGCGCATTTCCCATCTCAATGACGGCGCTCAAACTCCTGCGGCATATCCAGCGCAGCCCATTTGAGGCGATCCAAGCGCTGCGCGTTCCCGAAGCGATCCACACCGAAGCTGACCGGATCATGGTCGGCTATATCACGTTTCTCTTGGAACGCCGGTTGCAGAGCATCGACTTTATCCGCCGCTTGCGGTACACGCATTGAGAAGGAAACCGGACATATCCTTACAGCCACTCGTCCTGTGATACAATCTCGCCCGTTCAATAGGGACAGATGAGTTATGGCAAGCGAACTCCCAATTCAGAACGACAAACCAGCGGCGGAAACACTCAGCCGAGAACAAGCCGATGCCTTGATTGCCAGTGGCGGTGATCTGCCGATGGATGCACTGAAAACGGTTCTGCGCGAAATGTCGTCTGTGCCGGCATCCCCTGAACTGCAAGCGCTCTACCTCAAGCGTGCGCTCGATAATGCGCTCGATACCCGTGATCCCGAAATCGCCCTACTCATCGCCCGCATCATGGATGCGAACGAAGTCGTTGATGGGCAAGTGTGGGCGTGGTTGAGTGATGAAATGGGCAAACAGCCAGACGCGGTGTATGCCTTTGTGCGCGCCCGCCTTGCCGCCGAACCGGGGGAGCGCTGGCTGCCGCGTTTGCAGCACGCCGCGAATACCTCGCTGCAAGTGGCGATTGCTGACGGCGATTGGATTACGATTCACAACTGGCTCAAGCTGATCGCACGCGAACCCGCCGCCTATGATCTGGCAGACTCGTTCGCGCGTGGGATTCGGCTGGCACAGCCCCGCGCCCATGACGAACCTCAGCTTGCTACCGCCTTGATCGTGCTTGCCGCCAAGCGAAATCAAGCGAGCTTGGATGCGCTTCTCGCTGACGGCGCGATCCTTGATGCGCTTACTGACGAGAATTTGCGCGCTGTCCTCACCGATCAAGAAGGGGACGCCGCCGCGATTCTCAACGTGTACGGCGCAGATGTGTTTCTCGCCGCAGTCGCCCGCGCCACGCAAGCCCAGCATCCCGCGCTGATCCTGCCCGCTGTCGTCGAGCAGGTATGGGGCTTGCTCACCGCGCCCGCTGGCACGATTCATGTCACAGGCGATTACACGCCCGACGCCATCCTCGAATCGTGGATCGAAGCGGGTGCGGATTGGCTGCACACCGATGCGATCACCGCGCTTTTGCGGATCGCGCTGGCGGATCGCCGTGACGACATTTTCCATCGTGTGATCAGCCGCATCAGCGAGCGCACCGATTTAATCGCGCTTGTTTCGGATGCGCTTTACCGGAGTGGGCGCGGCGTCAACGAAGTTTTGGCGTTGATCTCGCAGATGGTCGCCAACCGCAATATCAGCGCGCAAGGCGCGGTCGATTTGTTCGCGCGTCTGCTGCGTATTTGGGAGTGGAACAAGACCACGCTCTTAATGATGGCGCAGCTTGCCCGCGCGATTCAGTATCATCCTGAACTCACGCTTGAACCCGATGTGCTGTGGCATATGCTCGACATCGCTGCTGAAGCGAAAGAAGACTTGATCACCCGCGTCGCCGCCCGCCGCATCGCCTCAATGCTCGAAACGGTCGAAGACGACGCCGCACTTGCCGAAGCACTTACGCGCTTGGTTACGCGCGCCTCATGGAACAACGGTGCGCGCTCCCAGTTAATGCACTGGTGGCGCGGTTTCGCCCGCTCACAAAACGCGGCACGGCTGGCGCGGCTGGAAAAAGCCTTCGACAAAGCCAAAGGACTGGACGAACTCCGCAGCATCCTGCGCACGTTGATCGCCTTCCGGCGTTGGGTGGGCAAGCGCACGCTCGGAGAATTCGCGGACGCGATCAGCGCCGCTTATGAAATTTTGGACACGCTGGCAACTGCGTTTGACTCGGATGCCCGCGACGATTTCCGGTTTGATCCGGCGACGGTGCGCGCCGAATTTGACGCGCGTTCCGAAGAACTCAACCCGCACACGCGCAAGATTCTCGCCAACGATCTGAAAGAGATCGCCACGCTGATCGCGGACATGGGTGATCACCGGAGCAAGCCGGGATTTGCGCGCCGGGGTGAAGATGTGGATCGCGCGTTGATGACAGGGGGGCAAGAGCCGGAAAGCGCAGTCGATACGCTCAAATGGTTGAGCGGTTATCTATCCGGCGCGCAAGAAGAATCCGACGGCGAAGAAACGAAAGCAAACTAACGCGCGTCGTCTACGAAGTGCGTGCGGCAGAGCGGCGTGATTCGATCCGCTGGTCGATGCTTTCAGTCGGAACGGTGAATGCGAAGGTCGAACCGTGATCCGGTTCGCTGTCCACCCAGATTCGCCCGCCGTGCGCTTCAACCGCCAAGCGGCAGAAGGCAAGCCCAAGCCCGAATCCGGTTGGCGCATTCTGATAACGCACGCGGAAGAACTTATCGAATACGCGGTCACGCAGACCCGGTGGGATGCCTGTCCCCGTATCCTCGACGGCGATCAACACGCGGTTGTTCTCGTCTTGGCGCGCCGAAACCGTAATCTTGCCGCCGTTCGGCGTATGTTTGGTCGCGTTTTCGAGCAGGTTGACCACCACACGCTGAATCATGTCGATGTCGATCACCAACGCGGGCAGGTCAGGCTGCACATCCAGCGTCACCGATTGATCGGCATACGTCAGGTTCGGGCGCACCAACTCAACCGCGTCACGCAGTAGATCGGCGGCGGAAGTTGCGCGCTGATTGAGCACCGCGCGCCCATTTTCGAGCCGTTCCAGATCGAGCAGTCCTTTGATCATGCGCGTAATTTGCTGTGTGCTGCGCATCGCTAGATCGATCAAGTCATGGCTGATATTGCGCTCGGTATTCGCCAACACACGGTTTAAGCCGCTCAAACTGGTGGCGATATTTTGCAGCGGGCTGCGCAAGTCGTGATAGATCATCGCGGAAAGATCGCGGCGGAGCGCTTCGTCGCGCAGCAGATTATTCTTCTCAAGTTCGGCGGTTTCAAAAAGCTGACGGAAGACTTCGGTCTTTTGGCGGAGCTGTTCCGCTTCGAGCGCATTTTGCACCGCTGCGCCGAGCACATCGGATGCCCGTTCAAGTGTTTGTATGCGGAAGGTGGTGAAATAATCCAACTGCGGATGAATCAGCATGATCGCGCCGACGATATGAGAACGATCAACACTCCGCAGCGGCAGCCCCACCGCTGATCCGGTTGCGGACGTGAGCGCGTTCGGGTTGCCCGTCCAACGTGGATCCGTTGATGTATTGCGGACGATCTTCACCTGCTGCCCATGCAGCACGAATCCGATCAACCCCTGACTGATCAGCGCCGTCCAAAATTCATGTTCATCTTCAAGATGAAAACCGACCAGCGCGGTAAGCTGCGGACTGCCTTGTTCATCGAGAACTATCGCGCCGCCCTGCGCCGCACCGGACATATCCACCATCGCTTGCAGCGCGGTGTGAAGGGTCGCTGTTGGGTCAAGCTGTTGGTAGTGCAGCACGGTCGCAAATCGCGCCAACCACGCATCACGTCCTTTTTCAGGTTCCAAGGTCATGGCACTCCATCCGCCGTGTCGTCAATCTGTCTCTAAATCCGTATTAGTGTAGCAGATGAGCGATTTCAATGCGGTAAATTTCATATAAGTTTACCTCATTCCGCCTTCACAAACGCTTGAAACGATCATCGAAATGCTAGTACTTTCATCGTTTTTTCAGTATGAGTTTCGTTACATTCGGGTGAGTATAACGTTTATTTACGTTCAGCAAAATAAAAACCGCAGAGCGCATTCAAGCGATCTCTGCGGTTATACTGCAACCAACAACACGCCGGCTATGAGCGCCGAAGCTGCATGATCTCGAATACCAGCTTATGAAAACTGCGGCGTGGATTCACCACGTCATACGTGATCGTGCGCAAGCGCGTGAGTTCCGGCGGCATGGGGCGCACAGGTTCGAAGATGAACGGCACGATGGACTTTTCGCGGTTCAAGAAGTGGCGGTATTCCATCTTCACATAATTCGAGTTGAGCGACTGCGGCGACACGACGATCACCATCGCCCAACATTCGAGCAGGGCTTGTTCGATGGCAGCACGCCAATCTTCGCTCCCCTGCGCGAGATACTGATCCACCCACACCTGAATCCCTGCGTCTTGCAGGCTCAAGGTCAGGTTGGCGATCACGCTCTCCCACTCGTCGCGCGCGTAAGCGATAAACACATGATCTTCCAGCCCGCCGGGGGTCAGCCCTGTTCCGAGCCGCGAAATCTTACGCTGCGCCGGTACAGGATTGATAAACGACGTAAAGCTGAGTTCTTGTGGGGCGTAATCGCCTGTCATCCGCTTTGAGGGCGTCGGGTCGGTCGCCAAGTATGTTTCGGTGCTCGACTGCTGCAAGTATTGAAGCTGAATAGCCGTCCCCAAACGCAGCACATCATCAACCGCGAGCGTATGGGATCCGTCGAGCAAACCACCGTTGATATATGTTCCGTTCGTCGATCCGAGGTCTTCGACGACGTATTCATTCCGCACCCGGCGCAAGCGCACATGATTCCGGCTGATCTCCGGGTCTTGGATCATGATATCGTTGCCCGTATCACGCCCGATGGAGTGCATGGGTTCGCTCAAGAAGTACACGCGCCCGACAGTCGGTCCCATCGTCATCATCAGTACGTGACGGCAGTCGTCTGACTCGGCATCCCCTGAACGGGGGAGCGGTTCAGTCTTGGCGATCCGCGCCGATCCATTATGGGCGGGCGACCGTTCATATTCCAGTGTGATCGAGTCACCGAGTTCTACCAGTGCGCCGGGCTGCAAAAGCCAATTGCTGATCACACGCAGCCCATTGACAAACGTTCCATTGCTGGAGCTGATGTCCTGAACTTCATAGTCATCCAAAAGTCGAATCAACCGGCAGTGTTCACGGCTGACTTCATTATCGTGGATGACGATATCGTTTTTGCGCCCACGTCCGATGGTTACTTCATCGGAATCGAGGTCGTAAATGGCTCCCGGTGTTGGTCCCCGGCGCATGATCAAGCGCGGCATTCTGCCCTCGCGTACTGAAACCTGTAATGACCCGAACTGTATTCAATGACGAAGTACTCAACTGGTAAGTTCCGTATTTGCTAATTGTACGGAGATTCCCACCGCTTCGATCAGCCAATATGGCACGAAAGTCCTAAGCTTACCCTACTTGTACTATACGTGTCTCCGCCGTAGTGTGCCGCTTCTGTGAAAAAACGCTATCAATTACGATCAGGTTATCCTAAATTGGGAGAAGTAACACCCCAAAATTGTAAAGGTATTGCAAGAAGTGTAGTTCGTCACCTTTAGGGAATCAAAAAGGGATAAGGTTGCCCTTACCCCATAGGCATCAAGATAAGCCTTAAGACTTCCCCTCCCCCACGCAAGCTCACGGGACGACCCTTCTCGCTTGATGTACTGCTCCTCACCCCCTGCCCCTCTCCAACCTTCGGTTAGAGAGGGGAGAAAACAAGGGATCTGCTCCCCCTCTCTATCGCTTGCGATGGAGAGGGGGTCGGGGGGTGAGGAAAAATGTCGTACCGTGAACCCACGCAAGCGTGGGATGCCTATAGGGATAAGGTTGCCCTTACCCCTTTTCAACCAACTGATTAGTATGCTTACGGAGCGGCGGTCGCTTCGGCTGTTGCTTCGACCGTCATTTCGGCGGTCACTTCCGGCGTGATCTGCGCCATTGATGTCGCGGTCGCATTGATCGACGCATTCAGTGTCGCGAGTGCCGATGCGGCGGTCGCCGTCATCTCGACTTCGCTGAACGGATTCGGCGTCGCGGTCGGCGGCGGCAGCGGGGTCGCGGTCGGCGCATACGGCGGTACGGCGATCAAGCCAAGCAGCGGATCAATCACTGCTTTGTTGACCAGCACGATTGTCTGACCACCCGTCAGCACCGGACGATCCTCCGTGAACAAGTCACGGGTCGGCAAAA
>JAPKMU010000123.1 GCA_026645745.1 Anaerolineae bacterium
TGGACGCAGAAATTCGCAAAGGCGGGGACTTCGGTCGTCCCGTCGCTGCGACCGCGCCGGACTCTGAATCGGGTAAGGCATTGATCGCGATGTCTCAAGCGGTGGCGGCGCGGGTAAGCGTAGTCATGCTTGCAACCTCAGACGTAATTCCGCTCACGATCATTGGGTAGTGTGTCAGCATCTCACGGGCAGGACAGATTCCTGCCCGTATATCTCCAAATTCCCGGTGGCGTTAAGTCAGTCGTCCAGCCCGTACACCTTAATGCGATCACTGCTGCCAACTGGGTTATAACGCCCGATGAGCACCCAGTAGAAGAAATTGATCAACAGCGCCAGTATTACTGCGATCGCTGCTTCGGTATGCACATCCCGATACCAGATGTAACGACGGATCAATTCCAGCGGGATCAACGTAAGCAAAAAAACGACGAACCGCCGTTTCGGTTCACTCCGTTGGACGAGCATCAACGGAGCGCTGATCAGCACCAGCAGCAGCAAAAACGTCGGGAAATCCATCTCGAACTACCTTTCGCGGGAAATCTCGCCCGCTCAATCGACGAATTGCCCACGATTTTACAGTACAGACATGAGTTCGGGATAGAATTAGAGTCAGCGTATCCGCTGTGCTTTACTTTCGCTATAATCAAGCCATACATCGCATGAAGGCATGCGGGGGATAAGTGGGTATGATCGAGATTTCGACTTCCGAACATGGCAGTGTCGCCGTGATCGAAGTCAAAGGGCGAGTGGACAGCGTGACCGCACCGCAGTTTGGTGAGGCGCTTTCGACACCGATGAGCAGCGGTTTTCGGCACCTCGTCCTTGATCTTCAACAGGTCGATTACATGAGCAGCGCCGGACTCCGTGAGTTAGTCAATGTTTATAAGCGTGCCAACAAGAACGCGGGCGATTTGCGTTTGGTGCAGCCTTCGGAACGAGTGCAGGAAATTCTGGAGATTGCCGGACTTGATTCGGTTTTTCGGATATTCCCAACACAAATGGATGCAATCGGCAGTTTTTAGACCACGGCTACCGACGAGGTCAGTATGTTGACAGAACGACGCATTCGGGTAGCGGCAGTGGTTGAAAATGTGCCGGTCGTGTGCGAGTTTGTGGTCGAAGCAGCGCGCGATGTTGGGCTGGACGAACGTGGGATTCACTACTGCCGTTTGGCAGTTGATGAGGCATGTACCAATATCGTTGAACATGCCTATGGTCATGAGGGTGAATCCAATACATTTGACGTCACGTGCTGTCAGGATGACGACCAACTGGTTATTACGATTGAGGACTCCGGCGAAGCATTCGACCCAACGACGCAACCTGATCCCAAACCGAATCCGGCGATTGAAGATCTAAAACCCGGCGGATGGGGTGTCTTCTTCATCAAGAAGATGATGGATCATGTCGCGTATCATCGAGCTGATGGTCAGAATGTGCTGACACTGCGCAAACAAGCGCCGCGTCCATCGGTGCAAATGCCCGCACCCTTGGCGATCAATATGAATGCAATCACGCCTCAATTGGTGACGATTACACCCGACGGGCAGATCGATGTGTCGAATGCCCGCACACTCGAAACCGCCTTAACGCAGGCATTGAACGGTGGTCATCGCCAGATCGTTCTGAATCTGGAACGTGTGAACCATCTATCGAGTGCCGGAATCAAGGTGATCGTCGCGGCATGGCAGCGTTCGCGCGACGTGAAGGGAGATGTTGTGCTGGTTTCCCCCACGCCGCGCGTCTCAGAATTTCTGAATGTCGTCGGGCTTGATCTTGTGCTGACGATTTTGCCTTCGCATGATGCTGCGCTGCATCACTTCAAGGTCAAGCGCTAGACAGCCTCAACTGCCGCGCCAAGCGTCGATATTGTTGAGATCAACTTGACCATACGGCGGTGAAAAATTCACGCATTCATCAGCATATTCGGGAATGTCGGTACGCGGCGCGATCAGCGGTTCTTCCGGATTGAAATAATTCCATGCCGCGCGTGAAATCCCTTCAACAAGGGGCCAAGCAGTCGTATACGTGAAGAACTCTGCATTTTCCCACACAAATACCGCGATCACATAATGGCGACCATTCGGGCTAAATACGATGCCCGCATCACCGTGAATGTTGTCGAGCCAGCCGTTTTTGTGCGCGATTTGAACGTCAGATGGAATACCCGCTTGCAGCAGGCGCTCCAGATCGTTCGCGCTCATGATATTGATCATTTGGCGGCATTCTTCCTGCGTGAATTCGCCGTTTGGATAGGCAGCCATTAACCCTGAGCCGTAGTATGCACAGTCATAAATCATACTCAGCAGCGTTCCCAAATCCTCCGTCGTCGTTTGATTAAACGGATCAGGTGCGGTGCTGTAATCCGGGTTTGGGCTGACGGCAGGCGCGGGAATCGAGCCTAACACTTGATCGCCGCCTAAATACAGCGGTGCGGAGATGTACGAATTGCGCGCACCAAGATACTGCACGGTATTCGTAACATCTGCGATTCCAGAGAACAAATCATCCCCGCCGATGATCTGCATGATCAGGTTTGAGGATGAATTGTTGCTGCACAAAAGCGACTGCACCATCAAGAAAGCTTCGTCTTGGCTCGGCGCAAATGTCAGTGAACGGAAGTAGTCGATCAGGATGCCAATCTTGACCGTGCTTGCTGCGCTTACGGCAACATCGCTCAAGATATTCATCTCTTGACCCGTCTGCAAATCCATCACGAACACGGATGCAATCGTGGACTGTCCGTCATAGATGAATCCTTCAGAGTCGAGATAGGATGTGATCATCTGGCGCAGCGTTTCAAGTCCTGCGCGTGTGGAGTCCGTTTCACTGACAGGCAGTACCACATTTCGATCCGTTGGGGAGCGGAGCGCTGCATCGATCATGCGGACGGCTTGCTCGTTATCCATGACATAGCCGATGTTACCGGGTCGCACCGTGAGCGTACTGATATCATAGCTGGCGGCTCCGGCAGGGCGGTCATAGCGCAAAGCAATTTCGTCGACAAACGTGCGGAGCGCACCTTCTTGGTATTCCGCCGCCAGCGGCACATCGATCACGCCTGTGCGCTGACGCCCCAGCAAATAATCGAGAAAACGCGTCCAAAATGCGGCTTCTTGCTCACCCGTTGCTTGAGCGGCGGCAAGCATCGTTTCTCGGTTCATGCGCCAATTGACCGCTGCCGGATCAAGCTGGATCGGGCTGTCGGCATACCAGATCGTGACGGGTTGGGCGTATGCCTGCTCAACGCGGGTGATTGCTTGTGCTGAGGACAGCCCGCCGACATCCACACCCGCAATCGTCACGTCGCCTGTGAGCAAGCTGTTCTGCTGACTGAAGCGGATTAACTCGAAAAAGAAGACGCCGAGCGCACCCGCGAGCAGCATCCACGAAATCAGTCCAATAATGGGAAAGCGGCGGGAGCGTCTCCGGTTCCCTAATCCACTGCTTAAGCTTGACATGGGTATCATCCC
The DNA here is from genome assembly GCA_026645745.1 of Anaerolineae bacterium. Lineage (GTDB taxonomy): Bacteria > Chloroflexota > Anaerolineae > Aggregatilineales > Phototrophicaceae > Flexifilum. The sequence continues at coordinate 3,474 of JAPKMU010000123.1, forward strand.
CCACTGCACTATTTGACGAACTGCTGCACCCAAGCTGCCGCATCGAAAATCGCGCGTTGTTGAAAATCTGTGAGTTCAGGCAGTTCGGCAAGATTTGTCCAACGGTAGGCATTCAATTCAAATGAGAGTTTTCCGACAACGCCGCGTGCCGCGCACAAATACGCGAAGTCGAGGTGATTTCCGTAAATGCGTTCCACCGCGATGACCCGTAAGGCTTCTGCGTCGAGTTCAAGTTCTTCTCTCAATTCCCGAATCAACGCGTGATCCGGGTCTTCACGGCGGTCAACATATCCACCCGGCAATCCCCAAGGTGTGAAGGCGTGAAAGATATGCTCAACCAGTAAAACTTCCCCCGCATCATTAAAGATCACCGCGACTGATCCCGCTGTGTATTTGGGACGAGTGAACCGCCACACGCGGCGGATAAGATCAAGTAGAAGCGGAAATCGTTGTAGGTGAACGAGGAAAGAGCGGTTAGAACGGTTAATCGTCATTTGTGGTCGTCCTGCATACCGGAAAACAGTGTAGCCGACGACCGCGCGAAATTCAACCGCTCAACCATCTCTAAAGCCGCGCAAACTCGCAATAAATAGTACAATAGGCGGAGCGTGGAGAGGTACAACATCGTGACCGGCACTCCGATCGATTTTATCAACATCTTTGTTCGCCCGCCCGGTGATCTGCTCTATTATCTGGCGGTGATAGCGATTGCTCAAACCAGTTTCTTTATGGCGCTCGGTCAGCGGCTGCGTCGGCGTGGAGAACGTCCACCCGGTCGCTATCTGCTCGGCACGTTGGGGGTAGTGGTCGTCTGGGCGCTCCTGATGATCGGTGCGCTTTTTGCGCTGCTCGGCGGCGAACCAGCCGATGCCCTACTACCACCGCTTGAACGCGCCGCTCAGATGATCAGTTTGATCGTATTGGGATGGGCATTCTTAACCGCTGATCATGAACCAAGCGGCAGAGCTGGAAATCTGGTTGCGCTTGGGCTGATGACACTGGTGATCTTCGGCTATGTGTACACGGGCATGGAGTGGACGAGTCTTTACACCCGCGCCGAGTTCAACAGCAGCAGTTTCGGCGTTGCATGGACATTTATTTCGGCACTATTGGCTTTCACTGGAATCATTTTGAGCGCGGCATATTGGCGTTATGTGACTGATGCGCCGCTGAAAGTCGTCTACTTTGCGATCATCCTAATTGGTTCGGTTGGAACATTGATGAGCATTTCAGGGGGTGATTTCCCCGGCAATTATGCTGGAGGAATGCGTCTCACCTTTTTGACTTCGCTTCTGATTTTGCCCACATTGATCTATCGTGTGATCGTGACGACTTTAGAGATGGAGATCGAAAGCCTCTCAGGAACTGCGCCCGTCGTTGTGCCTTCGTTCGTGCCGCCGACACCGCTCGAATACACGCCAGCGCCACCCGCCGAACGCGAATCGGCACAGTTGATGCGTGCGCTCGGCTTGATCCTCGAAAAAGCGACTCCCGACGCGATTCCCGAAAAGATCATTATGTCAGCGCTCACTGTCCTCAAGGCGGATATTGGCGCGATCCTCTCGACCAGTTCGCCCCATTATGCAGATGTACGTGTTGGGATTGACCGGGCGATGGGGCGGAATATCGTTGGCAATACGATCAATCTTGATGAACAACCAACGCTGGTCAATGCGATTGAACGTCGGCAGCAGCGCCCGCTCTACCCGGATCGCAATGCGGACGAACTGCGCGATCTCTATACGCGCATTGACATTGATGTGATCGGACCGACGTACTTTCAGCCGCTCGTCAGCGAAAAAGAACTGCTGGCAGTCTTGATGATCGGTCTTCCCTATGCGGGACGCGAACTCAGCGGCAGCGAACAGGAACTCCTGAAAGGGATCGGTATTATTGCGGCGAGTCTGCTCGCACTCAGCCAATCGGCGCGCGAAAGCCGTATCAACGCGGAAACACGAGCGATTCAGGCGATGCTTCAAGAAGGCGCAGAACCTGATTCGGTCAGGGCGGCATGGCGTGATAACGAAGGCGCACTAGAAGCGGCACAGGTTCAAATCGTCGCTCTGTCGCAGCAGGTGACGCAGCTTAAGCTTGAGCTGGATGATGAGCGCTCAAGGGTTGCCGCGCGCTTGAGCGATACACAAGAAGGTTTGAGCGTTTCTCAGCGGATGTTGGCAATGTCCGCCGAGCAAGAGCGCTTACGCGCCGAGGGTGATCACTTGATGACACGCCTCCGCGAAGCCGAAGCTGCGCTTGCCAGCGTTAGTCCCGGTGATAACGAAGCGGTCTATAAATCGCTGATCGAGGCAATTAATCGGGAGCGCGATGATCTCAAGGCACAGCGCGACCGCTTGCAAAACGAGTTGCGTCAACTGCGCGCTTCAGGTGCTGCGCCGCTGCCAGCACTCGTCCAAGACATGATCACGCGCATGAGTGACGAAAAAGCACGTCTTGAACTTGAACGCGATTCACTTGCGGACAAGCTCACCGATCTAGAAGCACAGCTCAAAGCGCTTGGCGTTGAAGAAGGCACGGGCGGGATTGTCCAAGTGATCGGTCAGATGTTCGAGCAGCGGGCACAGGCTCAAGCGCGCTACGAGCAGGCGAAATCTGAGCGCGACGCTTTGGTTGCGGAACGCACCCGCTATCAAGAGGCAATCGAGCGCGAAGACGAACGCGAAGCGCGCTTGGTCAGGTTACAAAACGAGATCAAGAACCTTGCTGCTGACCGTGAAGCGGCGCTCAAACAACGCGACCGGTTACGCGGTGAACGCGAAGATATGCTGGCTCGACAAGAAGAACTCCGCCAGCAGGCGAATCGACTGCTTGCCGAAGCGGTAGGTTTTGAAAAAGAACTCAGCGACTCGCAAGAAGAAGCGGCAGATTTGCGGTTGCAGGTGAAGGGGCTTGCCGATCAGTTGAGTTCGCTCAACAGCGAGCGTGATCGCTTAATTGCAGAACTTCACGCCGCTGAAGCCGAGCGCGAAGGGCTTCTGGCACGGGTTGAAGGCGACCGCGACCGGATCACACAGGTGGGAACGGACGGTGTTGGATCGCTCACCCGCATGATTGAGCAGATTTCGACGCAAAAAGGTGAACTCGAACGCGCATTGTACGAATCTCGTGCCGCGCTTGCAGACGCCGAAAGCAAGCTGCAAACACTTCAGGTGCGTCAAAATGCCGCGCCGATCACGGTCGGCTATCAGCCGGATAACCCTGAACTCATGCTCGGTATGCTGCAAGAACTTCGCACACCGATGACTTCAATCGTTGGTTATGTCGAACTCATGCTCAACGAATCAGCGGGTATTTTGGGCGAAATGCAGCGCCGCTTCTTGCAGCGTGTCAGCGCCAACATTACCCGTTTAACGTCGATGATCGATGATTTGATCCGTGTTACGTTTTTGGATGCGGGTAGTGTCACTTTGGCGCAGCGTCCGGTTGATGTCGTCGAGGTGATCGAGGATGCGCTAACTGCCGCCTCGAATCAACTGCGAGAGAAGGCGCTGACGGTCAATCTGAGTTTGGACGATGATCTGCCGCCTGTGCGGGGTGATCGTGAAGCGATCAGTCAGATCATCGGGGAACTCTTGACCAATGCCTATCTGGCATCGCCGCCGGGGAAAACGATATCGGTCACGGCAAAACGTTATCAACCGACGCCGTCGGCGCGTAGTGAAAACGGGAAACACGCGCAGAGCGTGTTTATTTCGATTGCCGATAACGGGGGTGGGATTCCCTTAGAAGAACAAACGCGTGTGTTCGCGCGCAAATACCGCGCCGAGAATCCGCTCATTCAGGGTTTAGGTGATACCGGTGTTGGGTTGTCTGTCGCTAAAGCGTTGGTTGAGGCACACAGCGGTTCGATCTGGTTGGATACCAAACCCGGAGTTGGCAGCACGTTTTATGTCACCCTGCCATTTGATCACACGCTGAGTGACGACGGAAATCAAGTTGAGGATGCTCCATGAGGCGTGATCTAGGCGGAGAACTCCTTGTTGCTGTCGCCGTCGTTGGCGTTTTCGCCTTCGCCTTGATTTTCGGGATCACCCTGTCGCTGTCAAACCAGAGTACGACGTTTGAACAGACAGAAGAACCTGCGGGAGAGACTTTCGCACTTGATCCAACACTAGAAAACCGCCCGGCTCCAACCGTGACTGAACTAGCGCCGACGGCGACCGCGTCATTTACGCATACCGGAACGCCGACGGGCATTGTTGCCCCAAGCGATCCGACGGCGACACGCACTTTTCCTATCCCTTGGACGGCGACTCCGTCTGCGACTCATACGCCATCCGCGACCGACACACCGTCCGTCATGCCGACCGCAACTTCAAGTGTCACACAGACCAGCACGCCCACATTGACTCCGTCGGAGACACCGAGCGAAAGCCCAACAGTACTTTCACCGACGCCGACGCCATCATTCACATCGACCACTGTCGCGCCGAACGTGAGTGCTCCTATGGCACTGCCGGGTGTCTGCCTTGCGCCGTCGGAGTGGCGAACGTATACCGTAGCGGCAGGGGATACGCTGTACGCGATTGCGCGTGCATACGGGACAAGTGTTGGTGCCCTGCGAATGTTCAACTGCATTTCGGTTGATCGCGTTCCTTACGCTGGTGAGCACCTGCGTGTCCCTGCTGAACTACTTTACCCAATTGCAACGGTACTGCCCTTGATCCCGCCTGATGGGCAGTCCTACAGCGCGCAAGGATGTACAAATCCTGATGCCGCAATCACCAATCTGATACCCGGTCAAGGGATCAGCGGTGTGATCAGTATCGAAGGTGCGGCGGATCTGCCTGATTTCGCATCCTTCCGGCTTGAGGTGCGCCCGCTTACGAGTGATGCCTTTGATTTGTACTTCGTCTCAACCGATGCAACACGCGGATCGCTTGGGCAGATCAACACGGCAGATTACGGAACGGGTTTGCACACAATTCGACTGGTCATTGCACGTCAAGGAACGACAGTCGTTGAAACGTGCGCGATCCCGGTGATATTCCGCTGATTCTGCGGAGTGCTCGTCACAGCGGCGCGTATTCGGTATAGTGAACGTGTCGAAAGGCGTAGACAATGCGCCTTTCTTCGTGTGCTGCACATGATGGAGTCTTTATGTCATCCCAGAAACCGAAACATCCGAACCGGCTGGGCGTTGTGCTGTTTGATCGATTGATTCCGGCAGTGTTACTCGTCGGGGTGATCGTCTTGGTCACGCAAGCGGCTGGTCTTTTCCTGCGCTATAACGAAGAAGCCAACCGTGCTGAATCGCGGCGTCCAGATTATCAAGCGACGGCGACCGCTTTGGCGGAGGCACAACCGACGGCGACCATTGCGCCGACCGAAACGATCACGCCAACGCCAGTTGTGTTTCAGCCCTATGTATTCGCTAAGTTCAGCGGCGCGGCGCGTCAGGTCTTTGCGACGAATACGCCACAGCCCCCACTGGTGATCGCCACCAATACGCCTTTGCCCGCGCTTGAAACAACACCCACCCCTGTCCCCGTGACCGTTGAACCGGGTATGACTGCGACCATGCGCCCCCTTCCGACGCCGTTCTTTTACGGTGAAGCTCCCGCTGACGCAGTTGCGCCAACAGCTATTCCGTCGCCTGTGCCGTTGATCGACCGCCGCTACCCACTCATGAATATTCTGCTGCTAGGTAACGATGGCGAAATTACCGAAGATGGCTTCTTCCGCACGGATACGATGATCATCGTGTCGATCAACTTGCAAACGAATACGGTTTCAATGCTCAGCCTGCCGCGCGATTTGTATGTATACATTCCCGGTTGGACGATGCAGCGCTTGAATCTCGCGTATGTACATGGCGAGGCAGTGGGGTGGACGGACGGCGGATTCGGGTTGATGCGCCAAACCATCTTCTACAATCTGGGGATCAACGTACATTATTACGCGATGGTCAGCCTTGACGGTTTCCGTGCGATTGTCGATGCAGTGGGCGGTATTAACCTTGCGGTAGACTGCGCGATCCAAGACCTGCCGCTCATTGGCGCGGAAGTGCCGCGTGATGCGGTGCGTGTGACCGATGATGGCGAATATGCCCTCTCGGTAGGGTATTACACGATGAACGGCGGCGAAGCGCTGTGGTATGCACGTTCTCGTGGGAACAGCTCAGATTTTGATCGCGGTCGGCGTCAGCAGCAGGTACTTCGTGGGGTTTGGCGGCAAGCGCGTGATAATGGACTGCTCGGCAGTTTGCCTGCTCTGTGGACAGAATCGCAGCAGTATATCGAAACGAATTTGACACTGGATGACCTGATCCCACTCATCCCTCTCGCCGCCAATTTGAATCCAAATCAGATCGAAAGTTATACATTCAACCGCTTGTATCACACCACGCCTTGGACGCCGCCGGACGGCAGCAATGTCCAACTTCCAAATCCCGAACAGGTGCGCGAACTCATGATCGAGTTCTACACCCCCGCCACCGAAAGTCAAACCGCGAACGAAGCGGCGACGGTGCTGGTGTACAACGGGACGACGATCCCGAATCTCGATTTGGTGGCGGCGGAACGGTTGAATTGGGAAGGCATCGCCGCAGTGCCGATGGGTGCAGCGGAAACGACTGATTACGCTGATACGGTCATGATCGACTATACAGGGCGAAGCAAAGCAAGCAGTCTGGGCGATATTGTGCGAACGCTCAACGTTCTGGGTGAAAACATCCGTGTTGAACCGTCACCAACGCGGGACGCGGATTTCGTGGTGATTTTAGGGGAAACATACAACTCGTGCACCGAAGGCGGCGTTCTCCCTGTGGAAATGCCGCCTGCCGGAGGTTGAGAGCATTACCAGCGGTGATGCACCAGCGGCTTGATCCGCCGCTCATAGATTTCCTGTACCGCCGCCATCTGTTCTGCCGTCAAAGCGGGCAGATCGGCGGCATGGGTGTTTTCTTCGACCTGTGATGGGCGCTTGCCACCCGGAATTGCACAGGTAACTGCATCGAACATGAGTAACCAGCGCAGCGCCATCCCTGCGAGTGTCTCGCCGGGACGCACGAGCGCCTTCAGTTCCTCAACCGCTTCGAGCGCTGCATCAAAATCGACACCGGAGAATGTTTCGCCCATGTCGAATGATTCGCCGTGACGGTTGAATTTGCGGTGATCGTCATCTGCGAATGCTGTCTCACGGGTGATTTTGCCCGTCAGCATACCGCTGGCAAGCGGAACACGCGCAAGGATCGCCACTTTTCGCCGCTGCGCTTCACCGAAAAATAACTCGGACGGGCGCAAACGGAACATGTTGAAGATAATCTGGACGCTCTGCACGTTGGGGTATTCAATCGCCTTGAGTGCCTCTTCGACTTTCTCGACGCTCACCCCATAATGGCGAAGCTTGCCAGCGGTCACAAGATCGTCCAATACACCGAACACTTCCGGACGATAATAGACGTCTGTTGGCGGACAGTGAAGCTGAACAAGATCGAGCGCTTCGACATCCAGATTCTTCAAGCTGCGCTCAATGAATGCTGTCAGATTTTCCCGGTTATAGCCATCAGCGATGTGGGGATCTAGAAGCCGTCCCGCTTTGGTGATCACATAAAACGGTTCTCTCCGTTCGCGGCGAAGTTGTGCCAACAGACGCTCACTGCGTCCATCGCCATATACATCTGCCGTATCGAACAGGTTGATGCCCAAATCAAGGCATTTGTGCATCGCCGCCAGCGATTCACGATCGTCTACGCTTCCCCACGACCCGCCAACTGCCCAAGCGCCAAAGCTGATCTCAGAGACTTTCCAGCCTGTACGCCCAAAATCACGATACTGCATACGTCATGCTCCGATGATGGGTTCTGACTTATTTAGTCCTTCGCAGTCGGGTCAAATGCGTCACGGATACCATCACCGAGGATGTACAAGCACAGCACGGTGATAAAGATCATCAAGCCGGGGAAGATCACCAGATGGATACCATAGACGAAGAACGCTTGCGCGCCGGTGAGCATATTGCCCCAGCTTGGCGTTGGCGCCTTGATCCCCAGACCGAGATAACTCAACGCCGCTTCCGTAAGGATGAGCGCGCCAATATCCAGCATCAGCGTCACGATGATGACCGAGAACAGATTCGGCAGAATATGCACGAACATGATTCGAATCGGGGACGCCCCGACAGCACGGGCGCTGATGATGTATTCGCGCTCACGGAGCGAGAGGGTTTCACCGCGTACCAGTCGCGTTGTACCTGTCCAACCCAGAAGACCGAGTACGAGGATCAGCGCGGTAGGTCCAGCGAACGGCATGACCGACGCGACGATCAACAGCAGAAATAGGGACGGAATCGAAGTCAACGTACCGATCAGCCAGTTGACGAAGTCGTCTACCACCCCGCCGAAGAATCCCGTCGTGATGCCGATCGAAACCCCGATTGTGATCGCAAGACCTGCCGCCAAAAACCCAACCGCGAGTGAGACTTGCCCTGCATAGAGGAGGCGGGAAAGGTGATCGCGCCCGAGGTCGTCTGTTCCGAGAACATGCGTGGCTGCCGTGCCATCGCGGTTGAGCGAAGAACTGAACAGCGGAAGGAAGGTTCGATCTGCACTGGTCTGAGTCGGATTGACGCCGAGGGCGTCGCTGATGACCGGTGCAAAAATCGAGAGCAGGGTCATGGTGATGATGACGAAAATGGCGATCAGCGTCAGACGGTCTTTGCGGATGCGGCGAATGGCCATCTTGGTCAGTGATTGACCGACGTCCTTGTTTCCGCGCTCGACCTTGAGACGTGCAACGGGTTGTGCTTGCGTTGCCATAATTTTCTCTCCTGTTCTAGTCGAAGCGGATACGCGGATCAATGACCGCATACAGAATGTCTGAAAGCATGTAACCGAACAGCGTTGCCACCGCACCGATGATGACGACAGCCATCACAACCGGATAGTCCTGCGATGTGACTGCTTGGAGTCCGAAGCGTCCCAAACCGGGCCACGCGAAGACACTTTCGGTAATTGCCGCGCCGCTGAGAAGCCCCGTGATCGCCGGACCGAGGAAGGTTGCCAGTGGGATCATCGCGTTGCGCGCCCCGTGCCGGAACCAGACCGCGCGTGAAGCCAGACCCTTGGATTGGGCTGTCCGCATATAGTCTTGACTGATCACATCCAACATCGAAGCGCGCATGTAGCGGCTGTAAGCGGCGATTGCTCCCGTAGACAGCACAAATGTTGGCAGAATCAAGTATTGGATGCGTTCATAAACTGGTGGAATACCGCCTGTGAGTTCGCGCGGCGTTCGCCCAGCAATCGGCAAAATATCGAGTTTGACGCTAAAGATGAGGATCAACATTAGGGCGAGCCAGAAAATGGGGATCGCATTGAAGACGACCGCAAGGATGCGCGTCGCGTTGTCGAAGGCTCCACCTTTTTTGACTGCCGCATAGATACCGACGGGTACGCCGATGATTAGACCCGTGACGAGTGCCGAAATCCCCAATTCTAGCGTTGCCGCCACTCGCTCTCCGATCATGCTCATGACCGGGCGTCGATAGAAAAACGAACGTCCGAAATCGCCGCGAATGATGCCGTAGCGGTTGCCGGGCGGGTATTTTTCATCATCAGCGATAACGCCGTCACCATCTTCATCAATGCCAAGCGGAATCAGGAATGAGCCGTCAGAAATGCCGTCACCGTCGCTGTCCCAGCGCATCCAGTCGTTGCCCACCAGCCAGCGCAGGTATTGAACGATAAAGGGATCATTGACTCCCAGACGTGCGGCTTCACGTTCGCGCTGCTGAGGCGTGATACGCGGGTCAAACGTCAGCGCCGCTTCGGGACCGCCCGGCGCTGCCGCCATCAATAGATACGAGAAGAGTGTGATTCCAAACAGGGTTGGGATCGCCTGCAAGAGCCGGC
>JAPKMU010000124.1 GCA_026645745.1 Anaerolineae bacterium
CGCAGAAACTCCTAAAAAGCTCCTCACCCCCCATCCCCCTCTCCAAACTTTGTTTAGAGAGGGGGTGAAAAGCAGCACGCTTGTTTTTCCCCCTCTCCATCGCAAGCGATGGAGAGGGGGCAGGGGGTGAGGAGTAGTAGAGCGAGGCACAAAACAGCTTTGTTTAAGTGAGGACTTCACTATGTACGTAGCTGCAAAAGGGGGAGAAGCCGCGATTGCGGCGTCGGAGGCGCTGTTTCAGCAGTGGAAAGGCGCACCCACCCCGGAACTCATCAAGGCGATTGCGGAATCGCTCCCGTATCTGGTGGATCGGGTGATGGGCGAGGCGTCGCTGTACGCACCTGAACTCGCGGCGCTGGCAATCGCGCAAGCGGGCGGCGACCTTTACGAAGCGGTGCTGCTGCTGCGCGCCTACCGTTCGACTCAGCCGCGCATCGCTTACGCGCAGCCCGTCATACCGGAGCGCATGATCACGGTGCGCCGGATTTCGGCGGCATTCAAAGATATTCCCGGCGGTCAAGTGCTCGGTCCGTCGCTCGATTACAGTCACCGCTTGCTGAATACGGATATTCTCGACGGCATCACCCCGGACGAAACCGGGCATGATCTGTCCTCTGAACAGACTGTTCACGAAAACGGCGCATCTCCCGCCGAACCGGACGGAAAATATCCGTTTGTCGCGGATTGGCAGCGCGCCGCCGGACTGCTCAAACCGACGCCGGAATTCCCGCCGCGTGATGGAGCGGATATCCCCGATGTCACCCGTGACCCAATTTTGATGCCCGCCCCACGTGAACACCGCTTGCAAGCCCTCGCCCGCGCCGATACAGGCGGCGTGCTGGCGCTCGGCTACGCGAGTATGCGCGGCTACGGCTTGATCCACCCGACGGTGAATGAACTCCGGTTGGCGCACGCCGAAATCGAAGTCACGCATCCGGTGACGGGCGCGGTGTTCAGCGCCGGACGCGCCCGCGTGAGTCAAGCCGAAGTCGTGACGAGCGGCGATAAAACCGGGCTGTCGCTCGGCTTTGCGGCGACGCTCGGCTGGAACGAAGTCAAACTGATCGCCGGGGCAACGCTTGATCTCGAAATGAATCAAGCTGATTCGCACCCGGCGCACAAAGAAGAATTTGTGCTGTATCACACCGAACCCGTCGAAGCGAGCGGCTTCTGCATCCATTTCAAACTGCCGCATTACGTGACATTCGCCAGCAGTCTCGACAATTTGCGCAAGGTGATCGCCACGTTTTACTCATCGGACGCCGATAAACCGAGCGCGGAACTCGCGCCGATGACAGGAAGGACGCCATGAGCACGCCAAACCTGCAAGCGCTCACCGCGCCGCGTGAAGATTACGCCTACGCCTTTCTTGATCCGTTCGCCAAGCGCGAACTGCGCCGCCGCACGCTCAAAGCAATTGCGATCCCCGGCTATCAAGTCCCGTATGCCAGCCGCGAGTTACCGATTGCGCGCGGTTGGGGGACGGGCGGCTTACAAGTCACCTTGAGCTTGGTTGGACCGGAAAGCGTGATCAAGGTGATCGATCAAGGGGCGGATAGCAGCGTGAACGCGGCGAATCTGCGCCGTTTTATCACCCGTATGAGCGGCGCATCAACGACGACGGATGCGCTGGAAGCGACGATCATCCAGAGCCGCCACCGCATCCCGGAAGAAGTCCTCAAAGAAGGTCAGGCGCTCGTGCTGCAAGTCCCCGATCCCGAACCACTGCGCGCCGTCGAAAGCGACAGCAGTACGGCACATCAAATGCACGCCGACGCGGATTATGGTCAACTGTGGCTGGTTTTATACGAACAGCTTGTGCGCTATAAGCAGTATCTCCAAGGCGCAAGTTATCCGAGCCTCGTCAACAACCGCTATGTGATCAGCCCCAGCCCGATCCCGCGTTGGGATACGCCGAAACTGCATCAAGCCGCCCATTTGACGCTGCTCAGTGCGGGGCGCGAAAAACGGTTGTATGCCGTGCCGCCGTACACCGATGTGTACCCGCTCGAATTTAACGATGTGCCGTTCCAGATCGAAGATCAGCGCGGGTGGGTGGATCGCGCAACGCAAGCGATCAACAAATTCATGAATGAACTCCCGCAAGCGGACGGATCGAGCCAATACGAAATCAGCGATTCGGGCTACTGGGACAAATTGATCGCGCTCATGAAGGGCGAAACGCCCACGATTGGCGCGACCTACTACGACAGCGAAGGGAATTTCTATAAAGATGGCTACCTCAAAAGCCCAGTTCGCCCAGAATAAGCGGGTCACGCTCGACCCGCCCCGGCTGATCACCGAGCCGCCGCTTCTGCAAGCCAGCGGGATGACCAAGCGCTACGGTCGGATCACCGCCGTTGAGGAGGTCAGCCTTGAAGTTTACGCGGGCGAAGTTTTGGGCATCGTTGGCGAGTCCGGTTCGGGAAAGTCGAGCGTGCTGCGTCTGCTCAATTTGGAAGAACTCCCCGATTCCGGCACGTATACGCTTGATCTGCCCACGCTGGTAGGGGTGAATCTATTCACGCTGGATCGGTTTGCGCGCCGTGAAGCCGCGCTGCATCACATCGGCATCGTGTATCAAAATCCGCATTTAGGCTTACGGATGCGCTACACGAGCAGCGGCAATGTCGCGGAGCGCCTGTTGGTGACGGGAGAGCGCACCTTTGCCACGCTCCGCCAAGCCGCGCGCGAGTCGCTCAACGCGAGTGAATTCCCACTGGATCGCATGGATGATCCGCCGCGCGTACTCAGCGGTGGGATGCAGCAGCGTGTCCAATTGGCGAAAGCAATCGCGCTTCAGCCGCGTGTGCTGCTGCTTGACGAACCCACGACGGGGCTGGATGTGAGCGTTCAAGCGGCGGTGCTGGATACGCTCAAGGGCTTGCAGCGGGATCGCCACATGGCAATGGTGATCGTCAGCCATGACTTGGGGGTGATCCGCGCTTTAGCCGACCGCGTGATGGTCATGCGCGGCGGTCGCGTGGTCGAAAGCGGCTTGGCGGATCAAGTGTTGGACGATCCGCAAGATGCGTACACGCAGCAGTTGGTACACGCGAAGTTGTAACGATCAGTCCTCTCTATCGCTTGCGATGGAGAGATAGGAGGTTTGTCCGATTTTGGCGTAGTGCTTTTTCACCCCTCACCCCCTTACCCCCTCTCCCACGCAAGCGGGTAGAGGGGGAATTGCTGCCGCAGATTCGCCGCAACTTGGGAGTCTGTTTGCGCCCCTCCCCGAATTCGGGGAGGGGAGACGAGCGCAGCGAGTGGGGGAGAGGTCAGTTTTCAGTATCGGACAACCCTTCAGGGGGTGAGGGGTGAATTCAGCGGGGTAAGAGCGTACTTGATGAGGTATAAGTGCAAGGATGGAACACCTGTGCGTCTGCTCACCGTCACTGAACTGACGAAAACATTCTATGTGCATCATCTGGGGCGGGCGATCCCTGCCTTTCGCGCGCTGAACTTCACGCTCGACGCCGGACAATTCCTGCTGGTGAGCGGCAAAAACGGCGCGGGGAAATCGACTCTGCTGCGCGCCTTGTACCGCACCTATCTACCGACAGGCGGCAGCGCGATCTACGAGTCGCGTATGGGATCGATTGACCTTGCCCGCTGTGCCGATGTCGATGTCATGCGTTTGCGCCGTGACGAGATCGGCTTCGTGACGCAGTTTTTGCGCCCGCGTCCGCGTGTGAGCGCGCTCGATTTGGTCGCGGAACCGCTTATCCTCAACGGATCGCCCGTCGATGAAGCCCGCGCCCGTGCCGAAAGCGTGCTCGGTGATTTTGGGGTGAAGCGTGATTTATGGGGTGCGTACCCGACCACATTCAGCGGCGGGGAGCAGCAGCGCGTCAACGTCGCCCGCGCGTTGATCGCGCCGCGCCGTCTGCTGCTGCTCGATGAGCCGACCGCCTCGCTTGACCGTGCCGCGCGCGATTCGCTTACCCGGCTGCTGCATGAACTCAAACAAAACGGCGTGACCATGATCGGTATTTTTCACACGCCGGAAGAAATCCGCGATTTGATTGACGGCGAAATTCATCTGGAAGGTGAAGGGGAAACGCATGTGGTTATCTGATCTGAAAATTGTCACGCCCGATGGCGTGATCGAACGCGGGGCAGTGCGCTTAACCGATGGGGTGATCGCGGAAATTGTCAGCGGGGACGCGCCGGGGGATGCGCTCCATCTGCCGGGGCTGACGGCTGTTCCCGGTTTGATCGACTTACACGGCGATATGCTCGAACGCGATATTCAGCCGCGCCCCTCGGCATTCTTCCCGACCGAGTTAGCGCTCTACGAACTCGATAAGCGGCTTGCCGGGGCGGGGATCACGACGGCATACGCGGCGGTTGGCTTCGCATGGACGAAGAACGATCTGCGCACGCAAGAAAAAGCGACCGAGATCATCCACACCATCGCGGCGCGCCGTTCCGCGCTGAATATCGATCTGCGCGTCCATGCCCGCTTCGAGATCGGCAACCCGGAAACCGCGCCGATCCTCGAAAGCCTGCTCGATGAAGGCGTGATCGACCTCGTTTCGGTGATGGATCACACGCCGGGTCAGGGGCAGTACAAGAATATCCCGCGCTATGTCGATTTTATGACACGCTGGCTCGGCTTTGATCCGTCGAAGATCGGCTCAGACATCATGGATCGGATCGCTGCCGGGGTCGAAGAACAGGCGGAAATCCCGCGTGATTGGGATATCGTCGCAGAAGTGGCGCGGATCGCGGTCAATCGCGGTGTGCCAATGGCAAGCCATGACGATGACACGCTCGACAAAGTCGCGCGCATGGCAGACTTGGGCGTGACGATCAGCGAATTTCCGGTCACGACGGACGCCGCCGCCGAAGCCCGCCGCCGGGGAATGCACGTGATCATGGGCGCGCCGAATGCGTATCGCGGCGAATCGACAGGTGGCAACTTGAGCGCACTCACGGCGATCAAAGAAAACTTGGTCGATGTGCTGGCGACGGATTATTTTCCGGCGGCGCTGATGGGCGTGACCTTCAAGTTAGCCGATGATGGCGTGCTGCCGCTGCATGAGGCGGTCAAGCTGACCAGCACTTACGCCGCCGATGCCGCGATGCTGCCTGATCGCGGACGAATCACTGTCGGCAAGCGCGCCGATCTGGCGCTGGTTGAGCATACCCCCGGCGGTCATCCCCGTGTGCGGGCGAGTCTGCGCGAAGGTCACTTTATTTATCAGGATATGCAGATCAGCCGCGTGATCCGGCACACGCTCACAGCGGCGCAGCAGGATGAAATCCTTTAAGGACTCGTATGCCTCTCACCCATTACCCGATTTACCCGCACGGCGCATCGATCCCGCACAAAACCTTCGGGGTTGAGCCGTATATTCACGAAGGCGTGCGCTTGCTCGACAGCTATCTTGGCGTGTATACCGAGATCGGCACAAACAGCCTGCTGATCGAGACGCGCTTTGATGATTACAGCTATCTTGCCGGACACAATGACCTGATCTACACGACGGTCGGCAAATTCTGCTCGATTGCGTCGCATGTGCGCATCAACCCCGGCAATCATCCGATGCACCGCGTCACGCAGCATCACATGACCTACCGCCGCAGTCATTACGGCTTCGGTGAAGATGACAAGGATTTTTTCCAGTGGCGGCGCGATCATCACTGCACCATCGGTCATGACGTATGGATCGGTCACGGTGCGATCATCATGCCGGGGATCACCATTGGCACGGGGGCGGTGATCGGCTCAAGCGCCGTCGTCACCAAAAATGTTGATCCGTACATGATCGTCGGCGGCGTGCCCGCCAAACCAATTCGCCCGCGCTTTGACGATGCGACCGCATCGGCGCTCCTCAAAATTGCGTGGTGGGAGTGGGATCACGAGACACTGAAAGCGCGATTTGATGATCTGCTCGATGTGCCGGGGTTTATTGCCAAGTACGGGTGATGCGCTGTAGGGGATACGTTGTATCCCCTACACGCTGTCTGCTTTTGTTTCAGTTCGTGCCGTCTGGCGCATTCCACTCCACATGAATGATCGTTGAGTGTCCACCCAGTTCGCGGCGTGGAATATCGGTGTCGTACCTCACGGAAAAGCGATAACCAGCAGGTAAGAAGCGTTTTGCGTAACCATAAATGTTCCCGTAAAGCAAATCGTCAGGGGCTGGGTCTCGAATTTCGAGTTTTATATGCGTCGGGCTGATCTCTTCAAACTTCGTGTAACCGCAGTCCTTACCGCGATTGAACTGTGCAACTGCCATACCAACAGCTTGTATCACTTGTGCGAATGGCATGGCATCAAATTCCGGCGGAAGCGGTGCTTTGGAACTCACCGCCATGCCAATGCTGACGAAATCCATCATCTCACCGCCGCGTTCAGCAAGTGTATTCAACACATCCAGTACCTTTTGGTATGGATACCATTGGTCGGGCTTGACACCACCTAACTCGTGTTCGGCATAGACCTCGGCGTAATGTTCAAGATTGACGGAATCGCGGTAGGTGATGATTGCAGCGCCTAACACTTCATGATCGGGGCTAAAAACGGTGTACTTGCTCACTTCCATGTCCTTTCAGTCGCAGCAAAAGATAAAACGAGAGCAGTGTTGATAGAAGGCAGCATGTCAAAACTGGATAGCGAGCGAGATTATAGAATGCGAATCGTGGTTATAAAAGAAGCTGCAAGGGCGGTTGTGAGCCGCCCCCGCGAATCACACTTAATACCCGAAAATTTCTTCGACCGCGCCCAAAAACAGCGTGCGATTGAGCGGTTTGGCGAAGTATCCGTCAAAGCCGTTTTGCAGCGCATCATGTTTCAGTTCCGGCGTGTGATATGCCGTGACCGCGATGCAGCGCAGTTTGCGCAGTGCCGGATCATTGCGGATAGCGTTGAGCAGTTGAAAACCGTCCTGCCCCGGCAGCGCGAGATCGATAATCGCGCCTGCGTATGATTTTGCTTTAAGCATCTCCCATGCGGCTTCGGCTGTTCCGGCGATTTCGGTTTCGATGTTCACCTGTTTCAGCATTCGGGCGACCACTTCTTGCCCGTCGGGATCATCTTCAACCACAAGAATTGAATAGCTGCTCATGGTTTTGCTCCTTGATCAGTCGATGATGACAAAATAGCGGCGTACTCCGGCAGTTCGGTCAGCAGGTTGACGAGCTGCTGGATAAATTTGGTCGGGTCAAGCGGTTTGGCGATGTAATTGTGAAAACCTGCCGCGATCCCGCGCTCACGATCCCCGACCATCGCATGGGCAGTCAGCGCGATGACGGGTACATGAGCGGTATGCGGGTTTTGCTTCAGCAGATACAACAGTTCCCATCCATCCATTTGCGGCATCGAAAGATCGGTTAGGATGAACTTGAATTTCTTCGGGTTCGCCTTGACGAGTTCCACCGCGTCTCGCCCGTTATGCGCGGGGTCTACGGTAGCTCCTGCGATTGTCAGCAGCCGCGAAGCCACTTCTAAGCTGTCGCGCTCGTCATCAACGATCAGCACATCCCAGCCGACAAAAACGCGCGGTATCTTGATCATGCTTTCGCTGCTCCCGGCTGCGCGGTTGAAGACTCAAGGGTTGGCGTTTTCATGCTGCTCACAAAAACATGTTCCGCCTGTTTGCGGCGTGCTCCCGGCTCATAACGCGGCAGATTGAGCGGCAGATCGATAGTAAACGTGCTTCCTTTATCGACTTCGCTGGTGAGCTTGATCGATCCGTTCATCAGCAGCACCAGCCGTTTGACAATCGCCAACCCAAGCCCCGCCCCCTGTTGATGGCGTGTCGATGTACCATCGACCTGAAAGAAGTCATCAAAGATGAGATGCTGCTTGGATTGTGGGATTCCGATACCGGTATCTGATACTTGAATGATCAGGCGATCATCGCTGCCCCGGAATGAAAGGCGAACGGTTCCGCTTTCCGTAAACTTGATCGCATTGCTGACCAAATTCGTCACGATTTGCGAAATACGCGCCTCATCGTGATTAATCGTTTCGGGGAGTTTCGGATCAACATCAAGTTCAAGGCGCAGGTCTTTATCCGTCGCCATATTCTTGAGGTCGTTGTACAAGCCGGAAGCAACATAAGGCAGCCGCATTTCTCCCGGTACGATCTCCAAGCCGCCTGTCGCAATGCGCGAAAGATCAAGGATGTTGTTGATGAGCGTCAGCAGGCGCTGTGTGTTCGCAAGCGCACGTTCCGCCATATGTTCGTTGTCGTCATCCATCTGACCGCTGTAGATCATCAGATGCAAGAAACCGATCATGGCATTCAGCGGCGTGCGAAGTTCATGACTCATGGTTGCAAGGAACAAGTCTTTCATGCGGGTGGCTTCAACCGCTTCCCGCCGTGCCAGATCAATCTGGCGGATCTGTTCCTGCTGCTGCGCTGCCATCGTGTTAAACGCCACCGCGAGATCACCCAATTCGTCCTGACTGGTGACCGGGATGCGTTTTCCTAAATCGCCTTGCGCGAACTGCTCGGTGACGGTCTTGAGCGCTTCGATACGGGTGATGAAGTAGCGGCTGAGGGCAGCGGAAAGCGCCGTCAGCAGCACAAGCAGCACAAACGCCACCCCCAGAATAACGACAAACGTCTGCTGGATAATTCTCACCAAGCCCGCTTGCCCATCATCCAAAAGGACGCGCTGACGTTCAGCAAACGTTTGCACATAAGATGCGTATTCAGCTTTTAACTCACCGTAGCGCCCTCGATAAAGTTCAACGGCTGTTTCGATGGACGGGTCGGCTAACAACGATTCTTCGATTGCAACCAATTCGAGATTGACGCGGTCAATTTCGTCGAAAAGCATGCGGTCAGTTTCGCTGGTGGCTAACTGCTTTGCTTGTTGAATTGCTTGATCGAGCGCTGCGGCATCGGCATAATACCGATCATAAGCCCCTTGATCTTCAGGATCAATCAGATAAGCGCGTACAGCATCAGTTAACGTTGCGTCATAATAGCGGATATCGTCGGCTAATTCGGTCAATTGACCTTGAATGAGGTTTTGCGACCGGAATTCAGTGAAGTACTGTATCCGGCTGATCACAATCGTGGCGGAAAAAACCCCAAGAAACAGAAAAACCGCGCCAAACGCCAGCGCGAATTTCCCTCTGATCTTCAGTGCGCGATATCTTTCTGTCGCACTCCGAATGAAATGTATGTTCATCTGTGAAACCATCCTCAGGCTGTCTCGTGAATTGGCTGCTTTCTGCGACGCGCTTTAGGCGAATGGCTCGGCAACGAAACATCATTTTAAAGGCATACGTCACTTTATAGGGCTTCCCCCGGTGAATATTTTGTGAATTTTACTGCTGCGTCATAAGACCTAAATTGGGCACGCATTTAGTTTTAGGTGTGAATATAGGATCAATTCTCACTTTTGAGGTCACGCTGCAGACTTGACATAATCTCTCACAGAAATCCTACATTTCACCTACTACACAAAATCGAAAAACTCAGTATGCTTGATATTGACTCTGAGGCGCGAGGGACTATAATCCGACGTAGCCATCGGGGGCCTATAGCTCAGCTGGGAGAGCGCTTCAATGGCATTGAAGAGGTCAGGGGTTCGAATCCCCTTAGGTCCACTAGCCCCTTTGCGTCACAGTCTGTGCGAAGGGGCTTTTCTTTAACCGCCCTAGCCCTACCCGCCCGTGAGTGAAAGGATTGTGGGAGTGGCACCTCAAAAGCGCAATTTTTTGGATGATGCGGTTCGCCGTTTACGCGGCTTACTGGATGACATTGAGCGGTCGCTTGATCGACTTATGAACCCCCCATCACAGCCCAAACCTGCGCGTGTGCCTGTCCCCGTGCGCCCAGAGCGCCGCCCCACGCCACAAGATCGGTATCCCTAAACGACCTAATGCCGTAAGGCGAAACGGTTCAAACAGGAGGCACCGCGCAGCGTTTGAAAAAACGCGACCGCGAGTGCCTTTTTTGTTTTGGGGATGAGTTGGGCATAATCGTCTCCAATTTCTTATAATCCGGCGACTAACACGTACCCCGTGAGCAGATGATGAGCGACCAAGTACAAGACAAATATCAACCGCAGCAAATTGAATCCAAGTGGCAGGCGAAATGGGAAACCGACCGCCTGTATCGCGCCGAAGTCGATTGGAATCGTCCTAAGCATTACGCCCTGACAATGCTGCCGTATCCAAGCGGCGACCTGCACATGGGGCACTGGTTCGCCATGACCCCATCGGATGCCCGCGCCCGCTTTATGCGCATGAAGGGCTTTAACGTCCTATTTCCGATGGGATTTGACGCATTCGGCTTGCCTGCCGAAAATGCAGCGATCTCGCGCGGCATCCACCCGGCGACGTGGACATATGCCAACGTCGAACGGATGCGTAAGCAGCTGCGCACGATGGGCGCGATGTTCGACTGGGAGCGCGAAGCCGTCTCATGTGATCCGGAGTACTACCGCTGGACGGAATGGTTCTTCAAGCGCTTCTACGAAGCCGGATTAGCTTTCCGGGGTGAAGCGCTGGTCAACTGGTCGCCAACGCTGCAAACCGTGTTGGCAAATGAGCAGGTGATCGACGGCAAAGACGAACGCACGGGTCAGCCTGTCGTTCAGAAGATGATGACGCAGTGGTTCTTCCGCTACACGCGCTATGCCGACGAGATGCTGAGTTTCGACGGTATCGACTGGCCCGAACCTGTCCGCATCATGCAGACGAATTGGATCGGCAAAAGCGAAGGCGCACGCGTGATCTTCCACACCGAAGCGGGCGAAGCCTTTGAAATCTTCACCACGCGACCGGATACGCTGTGGGGTGCGACGTTTATGGTGTTAGCGCCGGAACACCCGCTGGTTGAGCGCGTGACGAGCGCGGCACAAAAAGCAGCCGTTGAAGCGTACATCGCACAAGCCGCACGCGAAACCGAAATCGAGCGTATGAGCGAAGACCGCGAAAAAACTGGCGTATTCACGGGCGGCTACGCGATCAATCCCGTCAACGGGGAGCGCGTGCCGATCTGGATCGCGGATTATGTGCTGATCACCTACGGCACAGGCGCGATCATGGCAGTGCCCGCGCACGACGAGCGCGATCACGCTTTCGCAACCAAGTACGGCATCGAAATCCGTGAGGTGATCCGCCGCCCCACTCCCGCCGAGGGCGAAGTCTCGCCGTTTGTGGATATCTCGGTTCAGGATATGGCGTATGCCGGACCCGGCGCGATGGTCAACAGCGGTCAGTTTGACGGCACACCGTCGAACGCCGAAAAAGGACGCAAAAATCCGGCTATCGCCGCCGTGATCGATTGGCTGGTCGAAAAAGGGTACGGCAGAGAAGCGATCAATTATCGTCTGCGCGACTGGCTGATCAGCCGCCAGCGCTACTGGGGTTCACCGATTCCGGTCATCTTCAAAGACGATGGTACGATCAGCGTTGTGCCGGATGATCAACTGCCGGTGGAACTGCCGCGCGATGTGCAGATCACGGGTGTAGGCAACCCGCTGGCGGGTCACGCCGCGTTCGTGAACACGGTGGACGAGAACGGCAAGCCCGCCCGCCGCGAAACCGATACGATGGATACGTTCATGTGTTCGTCGTGGTACTGGTATCGCTATTTGAGTCCGAAACTGAGCGGCAAGCCGTTTGATCCCGAAGAAGCCGCGTATTGGCTGCCCGTCGATACCTATACAGGCGGCGCAGAACACGCGACGATGCACCTGATGTATGCGCGCTGGTTCGCCAAAGCGATGCGCGATACGGGCATGTTCGATGAAACGGCGGCGATCATGCGCCAGCACGGGAAAGACCCCGCGCCGCTGCTGTCCGGTGAGCCGTTTATGCAGTTACGCAATCAAGGTCAGGTGTTAGGCGAAGAACGTGCGGGCGATATGATCGTCGCGGTGGGTGAATGGGAGAACAACGCCAAGTTGATCGCGCACACGGTCGGCGTGATCCCGCCGAGCGGCGATACCCAGTTAGCCACCAGCGAACACATCGCGGCGCGCACAGGCGCAGTCGTGATCGGTGAAATCATGAAGCGCACCGAAAACATCCTGACCGTTGATGACGCGGCAGGGCGCACATGGACGGTCGAAGTTCCAGACTCAGCGCGCGTCACGATTCCCGGCATTCCCGGACCAAACACGGTCAATCAACTGCATCATCATCTGGAAATTCAGCGCATGTCCAAGAGTAAGGGCAATGTCGTCAACCCGGATGATCTGGTCGCGCAGTTCGGCGCGGATACGGTGCGCGCTTATATCATGTTCGGCTTCGATTGGACGAAGGGCGGACCTTGGAACAGCCAGAATATTCAAGGCGTCGTCCGCTGGCTGAACGAAGTCTGGGATTTAGCAACCGACGAGCCGGATCAGGAAGAAGGCGATGCGGCGGGCGAACGTCAAGCGGTGCGCCGCCTGCATCAGGCGATCAAGGGCGTGGAAGATCGGCTGGAGGATTTCAACTTCAACCGCGCCGTGAGCGAATTAATGGCGCTGAAGAACGAACTGCGCACCCTGAACCGTGAACGTAAACTGAGCAAAAAGACATGGCGCGAAGTCGTCAAAGGCATGCTGCTGCTGATGGCTCCGATCACACCGCACATCACCGAAGAACTGTGGGCGCGTTTAGGCGAACCGTACAGCATCCATAATCAGCCGTTCCCGACGTATGACGCGGTGCTGGCAGCGGAAGACTCGACGACGCTGGTGGTGATGAAGAACGGTAAGCTGGTCGAGCGTATCGAAGTCCCGTCGATGATCAGCGACGACGAAGCAAAAGCGCTGGCGCTGGCGAGTCGCGGCGGTCAGCGCATCTTGAGCGGCAAAGAACCGAAAAACGTGATCTTCATCGGCAAGCGCGGCGTCAACGGGCAGTTGATCGAGCCGAAGGTGAATATCGTGATTTAGGTCAAAAGCTCCTCACCCCCACCCCCTCTCTAAACAAAGTTTGGAGAGGGGGTGGGGGTGAGGAGCAGTACAGCAAGCGAGAAGTGTCGTCCCGCGAACTCTCTAAGAGAGAGGATTAAGCACTTTCGTGATTCACTGAAATTAGGTCTATATTCTT
>JAPKMU010000125.1 GCA_026645745.1 Anaerolineae bacterium
CGCACGGCAGGCGTGGCGACTTTGCGCCACTGCATGAAGGCGAACACCGCGCCGCCAACCGTGAAGACCAGCGCCAGCACGATCTCACGGCTCAACCACGAAGAGCCAAAGTTGGAGATCGCACGCGGCGCATTGAGCGGATTGCCAAGGTGGAAGAACGTGGCTAGCAGGGCCAGCACGACCACGGGACCGATCGCGATCAGCGCGCGGTCGCTCAGTTTATCAGCGGTTTCGACGGTGTAACGGCGCGCGGCGAAGAGATGAATCCCGCCGACGAGTACAAATGCGCCGACCGCCATCTGCATGATGGTTGTGAAAATGACGAGTGCCCACTCATGGAGTTCCATGATCTAAATCTCCTCAGGGTTAGCCAGCACACCGGCATTAGAGCCAACCGGGGCGGAATCACGGTGCGGGGTCACGACAAGCGCAGGCTGCGTAATGTCAGGGTCGGGGAGCGGCGCGACACCGGCGAGATCACCGTGTTCGGCGCGCAGTTCATCGAGATCGCCGAAGTAGAGGGCGCGCTGAGGGCATGCGGCGACACAGGACGGTGATTCGCCCGCATCCACAGCGTCATAACACATGTTGCACTTGGTCATCACGCCCTGCTCTTCATCGAATTGGGGAGCGCCGTATGGGCAGTTCCATTCGCAGTAGCGGCAGCCGATGCACGCATCTTGATTGATGATGACGATCCCGTCCTCGCGCTTGGTGATTGCGTTCGCCGGGCATACCTGCACGCACAGCGGATTTTCGCAATGGTTGCATGCGACCGAGACATAATACGCGAACACATTCTGCGTATACGTGCCATCGGAGTTGGCGACCCAGTTACCGCCCGAATATTCGACCACGCGCCGCCACGTCACGCCCGTATTCAGATCCCATTTGTCTTTACAAGCCACTTGGCATGCCTTGCAGCCAGTGCAGCGTTCTGCGTTGAAGTAAAATCCTAACGTTGCCATCTCACATCCTCCTAGGCTTTCTCAATCTCGACGAGATTCGTGTGCTGCGGATTGCCCTTGGCTAACGGCGATGGCTGATATTTCGTCAGGGTATTCACGTTACCGCCAACGTCTACGCCGGCGCTGTCGGGGGTGTACCATGCGCCCTGCGGCACCGAAACGACACCCGGAATAATACGCGGTGTCACCTTAGCGGGCAGCCGGATGCGACCACGGTCATTAAACACTTCCACCAAATCGCCGTGCGCAATTCCGCGCGCTTCGGCGTCGATCGGGTTCATCCAGACTTCTTGCGGCGCGGCTTCCTTCAACCAAGCAACGTTGCCATAGCTGGAGTGCGTGCGGCTCTTGTAGTGGTGACCGATCATCTGGAGTGGATAGGTTGCGCGCAGCGGGTCGGAGACACCTTCCCAGCACGGCGCGTATTTGGGCAGTCCTGAAATCAGATCACCTTCGGGAAGCACCCACCTCTGGCTGATATCGTGCAGACGCGGTGAGAAGATTTCGATCAAGCCGGACGGTGTTTGCAGCGGGTTGGCGACCGGGTCTTCGCGGAAGGATTTGAGCGCGATCGACGGGTTGCCGGGGTTGGTGACTTTGTAGACGCCCATATCGCGGAACGCCTCAAATTCGGGGAAGTCAGGGTTGTTTTCGCGGGTGAGATCAACGACCGTGCGCACCCAGTCTTCCAGCGTCTTACCTTCGGTGAACTGCTCTTCCACGCCCAGACGGCGCGCGATTTCGGTGCATATGTCGTAAATATGCTTGCACTCAAACATCGGCTCGATTGCCGGGCTGGACAGGATCGCGTAGCCCATGCTGCTTGCGTCACCGTTCGGGGAGATATCATAGCGCTCGGCGCTGGTCACGTCGGGGAGCAGAATATCGGAGAACTTGGCGCTGACCGTCATATGGTTCTCGATGCCGACGATCATCTCGCACTGGGTATCATCTTGCAGCATGCCGAAGGTCAGATTGCAGTCGGAGTGCTGGTTGATGATGCAGTTGCCCGCGTAATTCCACATAAATTTGATTGGAACATCGAGGCGTTCTTTACCACGCACACCATCGACGATATCCGTCATTTCCGTGCCGCGTACAATGGCATCGGGCCACGTGAACATCGAAATCGAGGTGGTGACCGGGTTTTCGAGCGTGGGCAGACCGGCGACCGCGACTTTGTACGAACTGTCGCGTTGGCTGGTGCCGCCGCCGCGAATACCGACGTTGCCCGTCAAAATCGGCAGCATGGCAATCGAGCGGACGGTCTGTTCGCCGTTCGCTTGGCGCTGCGGACCCCACCCTTGAGAGATGAAGCACGGCTTCGCCAGCGCGATTTCGCGCGCAAGCTGCGTGATGCGCTGCGCTGGAATTCCAGTGATCGCCGCTGCCCACGCCGGGGTCTTCGGCGTCGCGTCGGCACCCGTGCCGAGGATATATTCCTGATAGCTTTCCTGATCCTCGTAGCCTTCGGGCATATGCTCGCGGTCGAAGCCGAGCGTATACCGGTTGAGGAACTCGATATCATGCAGATTTTCGGTGATCATCACATACGCAAGCGCGCTGCACAGCGCCGCATCCGTGCCGGGGCGGATCGGAATCCACTCATCGGCGGCAGCAGTGACGGTGTCGGAATAGCGCGGATCGATGACGATGACTCTGGCGCTGCCCTGTTTCTTGAACGTCGGCACGCTGTAGCTCATGCCGCCGCCGCTCATGCGGGTTTCGCACGGGTTCGCGCCGAAGTACACGACCAGCTTGGTATTTACGATGTCTTCAACGCTGTTGGTCGCCACATAGCTGCCGAATGTATACGGCATCGCCGCGCGGATTTGCGCCGTGCTGTAGGTGCCGTAATAGTTGAGGTAGCCACCGTAGCAGTTCATCAAACGGGTAACGAAGTTCCCGGTCAGGATCGACCCGGCATCGCCGGAAGCATATTGAATGTAGACGGCTTCGTTGCCGTACTGCTCCACGACTTCACGCAGTTTGTTGGCAATCGCGTCAAAAGCCTCTTCCCACGTGATTCGCTCATATTCGCCGGAGCCGCGCGGACCGACACGGCGCATCGGGTATTTCAGGCGGTCAGGATTGTAAATGCGCTGGCGAATCGCATGACCACGCAGGCACGCGCGCACTTGGTGCATTCCAAATTCGTCCGTCCCGGTATTGTCAGTTTCGACGCGGACGATTGTCCCGCCTCTGACATGATAACGGAGTGGACAGCGGCTGCCGCAGTTGACGGTACAGCAGCTCCAGACAATATTATCGGGCGCAGGCGGGAGTTCCTGCGCTTGTGCGACCTGCGCGCCCATCTCACCGGCTGCCATCACCGCCGCCACTCCACCGAGGGCTGCGCTCCACTTCATGAAGCTGCGGCGTGACATTACGGTGTTGGTCACGAGGTCATCGAATAACTGGGTATCGCTCATGGTTTCTTCTCCGCACAATTTCGACTATGAAAACAACAGCGAATTCGCTGTACTGGCGGCTTAAATCTTCTTGATGAAGAGCATAAAGCAGCAGCAGCAGTCACACATGCTTCGGCGGAGTAATCTTCACTAATCCGAAAGGATTATTCGCAGGGGATGACGCTACAGCAGAGGCACGCGCACGACGACCGTTGTCCCGTGTCCCGGCGCGGATGTAACCGATAGCCCGCCGCCGATGCTTTCGGCGCGTTCGCGCATGGTTTGTAATCCGAAGTGCTCTTGCGAGTCATGCTTCACGACCATACCGACACCGTCATCGAGTATCGAGACGAATAAACTGCGGTCGCGCGTCGCAATACTCACCACA
Organism: Anaerolineae bacterium; assembly: GCA_026645745.1. GTDB lineage: Bacteria > Chloroflexota > Anaerolineae > Aggregatilineales > Phototrophicaceae > Flexifilum. The sequence goes on from JAPKMU010000125.1 coordinate 3,768, forward strand.
ACTTTCGAGGCTTGGGCATGCTTACGAACGTTGGTGAGCGCTTCCTGTACGATCCGCACCAACTGCGTTTCGGCGAGCGGCGACAAGGTGAGCGCACTGCCTGCATAGTCCATAAGGGATGCGTTGAGTCCGGTCTGGATTGCAAATTCATCCAAATATTGGCGCAGCGCCGCCACAAATCCGAGATCGCCCGCGAGCGTCGTCCGCAAACTGAGGATGTTACTGCGGATGTCTGCATGCGCAGCCTTAATGAGTTCGCGCCCTTGACGCAGTTCAGCCACCAGCGCGTCGATATTTCCTTGCAGCGCCAGTACTTCCAACGTCTGCATTTGCAGTCCCAGATAGCCGAGGATCTGCGCCAGACTATCATGCATTTCCCGTGCAATCCGTGACCGCTCTTCGATCACCGCCAGCGATTGCAGCCGCGCCGCCATCGATCCATGTTCCAGCGCGATCACCATCTGATCCGCAAGATGACCGAGTCCGGCGAGTTCAGTTGCCGTGAAAGGGCGATCCGTCAGCCGCCCCACCCACACTACCCCGATTGGAATCGTATCCAGTAGGAGCGGTGCGAGCGCGGCATTCGGCACACGCCACAAGTTACCGGCGCATGACCAGCTCAACGGCGGATCTTCGGGTGATGGCGGGTAACAAAAGGCAGCGGGCGCTTCAAGGGCTGACCGGATCACCGGGGTGGTGATCCATTCGTCCTCTGGCTGAAAATTCCCAGTGGAATCAGCCTGAAATCGCAGCGCGAGCCGCTCCTGCGATTCGAGCAACGCAAGCGATGTGGTATCCGCATTCATGAGTGTGCGCGCGATGGCAGTGATGCTCTGGAGTACCGCATCGACATCATCCATGTCGGCGATCCGGCGGCTCACTTTGACGAGTCCAGCCAGCCAAGTTTCAGTGAGATCGGTTGGTGCTGCACGCTCGCTCATGACTCATCTTCGGCACGCAGCGCCGCCTCAAGATCGTCAGGCGTGTTCACGTTGACAAAAGACCGCAGACCCGGATCAAAACGCACAAGTGTGCTCTTCGAGACGACGCGTGTATTCAAAGCGTGGAACAAGGGATAGATTGCAAGCTCGTTTCGCTCAAGTTGTGCCTTGAGCGCAGTCAGACAAGCAGCACTATAGACAGCGTGCAGCGGTTGCAAACGGCGGTTGACCTCTGGAACCACCGCGTCATAGTCGTGACGCAGGTCGATCAAGTGGCGGAGCAGTTCCGGTACCAAGAACGGCATGTCACAGGCGACGCATAATGTATATGCCATCGAATTGTGGTGAATGGCTGTGTAAATGCCGCCTAGCGACCCCTTGCCAAGCAAAACATCGGGAAAAATCGGATATCCGAGCGCCTCATAGCGCTCGCGGTTGTTGGCGACAATGAATATGGGGAGTTTCAGACTCTGGACTTGCTGCAGGACGCATTCGATCAGTGGTCTATCGTTGAGCTTGACAAAGCTCTTGTCGGTACCCATTCGCCGTGATTGTCCACCAGCGAGGATGGCGACACTCACATCATTCATCAGGTTATGGCACTCCAACGATTGCGGGAGGGAATGCCTCGGCAGCTAGCTGTGCTTCAGAGGCGTAGTAGGTCTTTCCTGCGCAAGCAGCGCAGAGCACACGATCCTCAACGACGATTTCACGCTGGTTGAAGATCTCCTCGCGGCATTCGGCGCACACAACGCGGTGCGTCGGCTTGCTGACCAAGTGAGCGACTGAGAACAGAAGTTTCACCGGCTTAACGACGAACAGCTTGTCCGCTGGCATCACCTTGTATGCGTCCAGATAGGCTTGCCATCGGCTCGCATTGTGGTTTTTAAGGGCGGCGGCATGTTCGCGGCTTTCGCAGCACATGGATATGCGAAAGGCGTTCTCGGTGACTGTGTCGATAAAAGTCGCGGCGACTTTACCGAAATCGACCAAGCGCAGTGTCCGGTGTCCCAATTCGCAGCCCGTTGCGACGGCGATCCCGTCGGCAAAACAACCATCGGTTTCAACGATTGTAATCAGACGTTTGTTTGATTGCGGTAGTGAGAGCTGCATGAGCTGCGCGGCGAGTAACCCCATCCGCACCCCCAAGACCTGACGGGGACAAAGATGTTTATGCCGGGCAGCAGAGCATTCGAGGAGTTCTGCTAGGGAGGGGGTCATTTTTGATTCTCACTATTTGGCTTACAAATTTTCTATAATCAACTCAAACGCGCCTTACTTTCATCATAGCCATACATGTGGACTGGGTAGAGTACCATTTGTCACCTCAACCTGCGCATATAAGCGTGCAAAACGGTGAGCGGCATTTGGTCGACAAAATCAAGCCTTTTCGCCGTGTCTTCTCTCCCTTTGACAAACTTGCCCATCGTTTGGTTACGCTGAAATCTCAGCACTACCTAGCATAAGCAAGTTCGTGACAACCTCACTGATCGAATGGTATTTTTCCGTCGAACCACGATTAGTGATCTGCCACAACCCTTGTCGCGTGTCGACGTTGATGATTGGCAGCCCTGCTTGAGGCGCTATCATGACGGCGAATCCCGCACGCTCTAACGCACGTTTCGTCCATACGTAATGCGCCCCCTCGCCGATCAAAACTACATGACCAAGGCGCGTATCCACTGGATGGAAGCCACCGCTCATGATGTCGAACGTAACGCTCGCGCTCTGAAACGCCGCTTCAAATGCACCGCTTAACACAAGGTCTTCCGGTACTCCCGTCTGAATATCCCCGCTGTAGTTCAGCAGCCAGATATGATGAGCGCAGCGCAGCGCTAGATCGAGATCATGTGTTGACAGCAGGATCGCGCATCCTGTTCGCCGCGCCAGATCACGAAGGAGCACCATAATTTCGACTCGGCGCGGCAGATCAAGAAATGCGGTCGGTTCGTCGAGCACGAGCAGTTCCGGCTCTTGCGCCAATGCCCGTGCGATCATGATTTTCTGGCGCTCACCGTCGCTTAGGGTGCTAAAGATACGGTCTGCCAAGCGTTCCGCACCGACCATCTCAATCGCCGCCTGTACCAGCCTATGATCATGCTCCGAAAGCTGCCCTAACCAGCCTGTATGGGGATGCCGCCCCATTGCGACCAGTTCATAACCGGTCAGCAGCCCAACATCTATTTTCTGCGTCAGAACGATGCTCAAACGTTTGGCGCGTTCGGCGGCGCTCATCTGATGAATATCGTGTCCACGCAGCATCGCTTGTCCGCTGAGCGGTTTTTGCATACCGGTAATGGTGCGAAGCAGAGTCGATTTTCCCGCGCCATTCGGTCCGATCAAGCAGATCAGGCTGCCCGGTTCAATCGATGTACTGAACGATTCGACGACGGTGTGAACCGATTTTCCGCGCTGAAGATACCCTGCGCTGAGATCGTGTAATTGCAACAGCGGTTTTGTTGTCATGATGCGACCGTTTCTTTGAACGTCTGGCGGCTGAGGATGACCCAGATCACAACAGGCGCGCCGATTAGAGACGTGACTGCGTTGAGCGGTAGTACCAGCGTGCTTCCGGGAACATCCGCAATGATCGACGCGATCAAGGTGACAATCCCGCCCAGAATCACGGTGAACGGAATTAAGGTGCGGTGATCGGATGTGTTGAGCAGGTTACGGCATAGGTGCGGCACCGCGATCCCGATGAAGCCAATCGGTCCGCAAAATGCGGTGATCGTCCCGGCGAGGACTGCCGTTGTCACGAGGATAGCGAAGCGCACACGCATCAAGTTGACCCCCATGCTCAGGGCATAAGCTTCACCCAGCAGCAGCGCGTTGAGGGGTTTGCTCAACAAAAATGCCGCAACGAGTCCGGCGATGATAATCGGGATGATCACGATGAGTTGATCCCACGTCACCCCGCTGAAGCTCCCGAATGTCCAATTGATGTACGCCTGAATGCGCTCCGGGATACTGAAATACAGCAGCACACTCACGAATGCACTGGTCAGGTAGCCGAACAGCAGACCGACGATCAAGAGCGTCATCCCGCTGGAAACGCGCCGTGCCACAAGCAGCACGACCGCCATCACCCCGATTGCTCCAAGACTCGCCGCACCCGCCAGCGCCAGATCACCGAACAAGCCAAGCCCGGTCAGGAGTGTGGTTGTCACCGTGCCGACGGTGAGCACCACCAGCGCGACACCAAGACTCGCGCCCGAACTCACACCGAGAACGAATGGATCAGCCAGCGGATTACGAAAGAAGGTCTGCATCAACAATCCGCTGATCCCCAGTGCCGCCCCGGCGAATACTGCCGTGAGCGCCTGCGGCAGCCGGAAATTGAGGATGATATTCGTCCACACCGGTTTGGACGCTTCCTGTCCAACCAGTACGCGCGCGACATCTTCCAGCGGAATCGCCACTGATCCAAGCGCGAGGCTGATCAAAAAGATGACGACGAGCAGCCCCACGAGTCCGATCAAGAGCAGCGATTTCCAACTCGGCAGCGCGAAACTCATGGGCTTGATCGCCTGATTGTGCAGTATTCTCTGTGCCATAAGCTTTCCATAACGCCTTCAAGTGTTCCTTCAACACAACATCAGGGTGAGCACACAGAGCGCCCACCCCTTTGATTTCCCTTATCCCAACGGTTGATAGAAATAGAACTCGTGATCAGACAGCAGTTCCGGATGGAAAATGGCGATCAAATCCGCCAAGATCAATTCGGGATGCGCCGCGCCCGTCTCGAAGTAATCACTGCCGCCGTTGATGTTCATGCGCAGATTGTTATTCCACAGATTGCCACTTTCGAATGCAGCGAACGACGCGAAACGCGCATCATCGGCGAGCATCTGATCTTTTGTCTGCCAGAACTGGTTCACATTCACCCAGAATTCCGCGTCCGCACCTTGTTCGAGCACCACTTCAAAATCGAGCGGGTTGCTCGTGCCGGGGGTGTCTGCCCACAGGAAATCCGCTCCGGCATCGGCGATCAACTGGGCGATGGTGCTTTCACCACCGGGCATGTACCACGTACCGCTGAACGGACTCGCGGTGATGACCGTCGGGCGAACCTCGACATCAGCGGTGAGTGCCGCGAGCGCTGCATAACGTTCCGCCACGCCCGCGAATATTTCAGTCGCTTGCGCCTCGGTGTTGAAGAACAACGCAATATATTTCCCCCATTCCGCCTGACCAAGCGGTGACGTATCGGCATAGTCCGCGTTGAGTGCGGCAGGCACGCCCGCGTCGGTCAACTGTGTGAGCGTCGTCCCACCCGCGAAAAATTCTTGCGCCATGACCAGATCAGGCTCGATGCTCAGGAGCACTTCAAAGTTGATCTCGCCGCCTGTCCCACCACCGCCGATCTCAGCCGTGTCACCTGCCGCGACCTGCGCCAAAACGGTCTCATTGCTGGTGTACAGCGTTGTATCCACGCCGACAAGCCGATCCAACAACCCTTGTTCGTCCAGATGCGGCAGCATACTCGTGGACATCGCCACAAAGCGCGTGACCGGTACTTCGATCACCGGAATGCCGTCATAACCTTCAGGCGCGGGCGTACCGCACTGAACGAGCACATACTGGAGCGGTGCTTCCGCGCCAACCCAAGGCAGCATGGAAACGACTTTGTAGTTGTTGAAATACTCGACATCAAAGCCTTCAGCGTATTCGACTGAGACTTTTTCCGGGAAGTAATCGACAGTCGGATCGTAGGTTTCGACGCAGCTTTCGGTCAGGTTAACACTGTCTTGTGCGTATGCCGTGCCTGCCAGCATGAACAGCAGGCAGACGATCAGGAGCATCATGCGTTTGGTTTTCATCAGAGCTAGCATTCCTTTTCTTTCGGACTCGACGAGAGAATAAAAAACCCGCTTGGGAGCGGGTGAACGTTAATACGTTACGTTTGCTCGCACCCTTTCTCCACGAAGGACACTGCATAACTACATCCGGTTGAGTCATCGGGCTTCGGCGGTTGATGCCGTTACCGTTGCGGGACAGCGCCGGATTTTCACCGGACTTCCCTCATACTCGGATGGAATTACCTCAATTGTTATTCACATCACCGCACGGCTGATCCCTCTCATAGCGGAAACCCCGTGCTGACGCGAATACTGCCTTGCTTGCTGATCACCAGCGCTTCGGTATCAGGTAACCTTTCGATTAAACGAAGTCCAACTTCCGCACCCATGACGAGCAGCGCGGTTGCCAATGCATCCGCATCACAAGCAGTCGGCGCGATCACGCTGGCGCTGCTTAATTCGTGAGGGGATATGCCGCTGTGCGGATCGATGATGTGATGAAGGCGGCGATCAGAAGTGAAAGTGTACAGATAATCGCCCGAAGTTGCCATTGCCACGTTGACGAGGTTCGCAATCAGCGGTGAATGTGCCGCTTCCGGATTTGGCTGCTGAATGCCGATTTGCCAAGGACGACCGCCAGCGCTCCCATAAGTCTGCAAATCGCCGCCCAATTCGACCATCACCTGTTCAAAGCCATAGTCGCGGAAAACCTCTGCGCCCGCGTCAATGATGTACCCCTTGGCAATTCCATCGAGCGTCAGCGCCATACCGGGGCGATTCAGACGGATCACATCCGTACCGATGCTGATTTGACGGTAATCGACAAGCTGTTGCGCCTCTGCAATGAGCGCATTATCTGGCACTGTGCCAGTTTTCGCCGCTTCACGATACGGTTTCAAAACCGCTTCGACGCTTATATCAAACGCGCCGTCTGTGAGATCGCCGTAATGAACCGCTTTCGTCAGGACTGTTTTCAGCGCGGGGTGAGGATCAACCAAAGTACCGCTGGTGTTCAAGCGGCTTAATTGGCTGGTTGGACGAAAACGGCTGAATACGTCCTCAAGCGATGCCATGCGCTCAAATGCTGCGTTGATCGCCAACCGTGCCTGAGCGATATCCGTACTGATCACGGTCAAGTTGGCAATTGCTCCCAACAGTATTCGCGAGTCTTGTACCCGTTCCGCTGTGCGTGACAAACGGCTGAGTTCAGCGAGTCCTACGCCACCTGCAATAGCAGCAGCAGCGGTGATGCGAATAAACTGCCGCCGTGAGAGCTGCGTCATGATCCGCTCCTTGTTGGCGTAGGGGCGATCGTCGCATAATCCGCGTCCAGCGTCAGTTGAACCGCGCTTCGCGTGCGCGTCGCAGTCTCCGTCGCTTGCACCGTCGGCACATCCGCCGTAAACGCCAAAAACAGGGTCGCAAAAATCATCATCACGCAAATCGCCACATACCCGATCAAGACGTAGTGCTGCTTGTCGGCTGCGCCGCGTTTTTCCTCTTTGCCCATAAGTCTTTCACCCAATGCCGCACTTCACCAATGTAGCCAACCACTGGATCAAGCGGGCAGAGATAATTGCAGAACGGACGGTAGATCACGAGAGAGCCAAATAACACCAGTACCAGCACGACCCACTGGGGCCATGATCCTTCCAGATTAAACAGCGTACCAAACGGCTCATAGCTGGCGGCTCCGGGTTGACGCAGTGCCAACCCTAACACAATCGCCGTGAAGGCTAATCCACGCTGAAGCCATTGGAGCTTGCTGTAGAGTTGACGCGGTTGATACGGTTTTGCGCCCGTCAGTGAGCCGAGAAATTCTTGAGTCGCACCGAAGGGGCAGAACCATGAGCAGTACGGATTTTTTCCCTGAATCGACGTGACCAGCACAATTCCGCCAAGCAGCAGGAACCAGTACAGGTTATTACGCCAGTCGGGGATGTAACCAGCCAGCAGCGAAATGACGTTTGCCAGCGTGAACGGCTTGTTCAAGACGAAGCCTAACACAATCACCCCGGTCGCCATTACCACCCAGCGACCGTATTTTTTCAATGGTGAGCGCCCGTGAACCCGATGCAAGAAGAAGCTGACGATGAATAACGCCAGAAGCGTGACTTCCGGCACGCCAAAATTAATCGGTTGGTTGTCCGGGGGAATAACCGCACCCTCAATTGCGTCGGATGCAATCGCGCGCACCGCTTGACGAATGCCCTGTGCGACCGCCTCAGAGGAAAGCGTCGCACCGCTTACGCCGTCGATATCGTCGCCAAGCGTGAGCGCGTCGCCGTAGCTCGTGCTGACGAACTGCTCGTAAAACCGCGCGCGTTCAAGCTGGCGGAAAAAGTTCGGCGTTTCGGCGTGCTGGATCACTGTCACGGCAAGGATACTGCCATTCGGGTCAGTGCCAACCAGCATCGCGATAGGTCCACCGTAACCGGTCGCAGTCCCGACCATCGCATAACCAGCGATTGTCTCTTCGCCCGCGTCATTGGTGACATATGCGGTGAAAAGTCCGCTGCTGCCCGCGTCAATTCGATCCGCTTCTGGCAGCACTTGCGCGATATAAGACTCCAAATTGGGACCGCTGCGTGTGTTGAAATAGCCCACCAACCACGCCGTCACCAAAATGAATAAAGCCGTCAGACTGACAAGCGCCTGCCGCCGCCGCTGACGTTTGCGCCGTGCTTGAATGGTTTCTTGAAATGCTGCCTTATCCATAAACGTACCCAAACGATTTTCCGGCGGGTAGAACATTCCTCCGCCGGAAAATCACCTAATCGATTCGATGTTATGTCGTTTCCGCCTTAGCGGGTTTCTGATTGCTGCGCCATGCTCTGATGGCAACGATAGCGCTCAGAATCAAGCCGGGCAGACCAAACGAAACCAGCAGGAACAGTGCCGCGCGCGGTTCGAGTTCACCCATCGAACCGTTGTAGTTCTCGATTGCGACCGCGAAGAACAGCACCGCGACCGCCAGCAGCACCCAGTCAAACCACGCCAACTTGATATTCGGGTTTCTCCGAAGCATCAGCGCGCCTGCGCCGAGCAGAACTCCGAGAATAAGCCAAAACAACATTAGTCATGTCCTTTCTATGCTGTGGCAGCGCGCTTATGCGTCGCCATGCCCCTGACGGGAGTCAATGCCGAACTCGCTGTAATCCAAGCCCCACCATGCTTCCGGGTCTTTCTGCGGTTGATCCGCCGGTCCGGGTGAGTAAACTGTGCGGCTGAGTGTTGCCAGCGCGCCGTTGAAGATCGGGGTTGTGCCGATGATGCCCTTCACCATGCCGTGAATCAGGGCGCGATCCTTGACCGAGAACGGACATACGGCGAAGCAGATACCGCAGTTCGTGCCGACTTCCGCCCAGTAGTTGCGGCAGGAGAGCGAATTTTCGTACCATGTCTTGACGCCGCCGCGATTCCAGCCGCCCTGTGTCTCGTAAGACGGTTCGGGGTTGGTGTTAAGCGCCCCGGACGGGCAGTAGGTCGCGCAGGTCATGCACGA
>JAPKMU010000126.1 GCA_026645745.1 Anaerolineae bacterium
AATCAACCAGCTTTTCCGCAATGTGTTTACGCGTATCGTGATCGATGGTGAGGACATTCAGGCGGTGCTGGATTCAGAAGCCGCAGCGCTGCAAACCCTGCTCAATGAAACGGGCGCGGCATGCTGGGCACCTGATCCTGCCAGCGACGGTCCATGCCAAATCGATATGGGTGGTATGTAGTTCATTTGTATAGGGGTGGGCATATGCGCCCATCCCTTCCTCATTTTCACTGTCCATATCTGCAACCACAGGCGTTTCAGCTTGCCTTTACACGTGAGGGACAGTCGCTAAGTCTGCGGGCGGAAGCGCTGCCTGATGCATCAGTTACGGGTACGCTGCCGCTGCAAACGGAAGTCCGTGTGATCGACCGCCAGCAGTTGGATGAAGTGCTGCCGAACGGCGCGACCCGCCCGGTATTCTGGTATTACGTGAGCGGGACGGATGCGAATGGGGCTACGGTTGAAGGGTGGGTGAATCAACGCAGTTTATTCATCGAAAATCGCCGCACCTCCGAAACTGCCCGCGTGACGGGCGGTGAAGCCGTGCGCGAATGGACATTTGATCATCTCAATCGGATGCTGGCAGATTTTCGCTTCGGCACGGCGGTTTCGACAACGCTGCTGCTGATGGTGTTGATTGTCCCCGCTCAGTTTGTACTGGCGATCATCATGGCGCTGGTCTTACAGAGTCAGATTCGCGGGAGCGGACTTTTCCTTTATATCTACGCCATTCCGCTTGGCATCTCTGATCTGGTGGCGGGGATTTTGTGGTTTGCCATTTTCACCCAACGCGGCTTCTTGAACTCGCTGCTTGTGTCAGCAGAAATCATCGAACTGCCGTTCATCTTTATTCAAGCGGATCACATGGCATGGATGATCGCGATCATCGTACTGGCGGAAATTTGGCGCGCAACCTCGATTGTGATGGTGATCGTCGTATCGGGACTGCAAGCGATCCCGCGTGATTATTTGGAAGCGGGAGAGGTCTTTGGCGCAAGTTTATGGCAGCGGCTGCGCCATATCATTCTGCCGCTGTTGAAACCCAGTTTGCAGGTCGCGCTGATTTTGCGCACGATTCTCGCATTTCAGGTGTTTGCCGTCGTGATTGCTATCACGGGCGGCGACATCATGACTGTACTCTCAAATGAAACCTTTCGTTGGTATGACCCGGCGCGCTTCAACAATCCCAGTGTCGCTGCGGTATACGCGGGCTTCATCATGTTGATCTCGCTGGCGATCTCGCTGTTTTATATGCGTGCCGTCCGTTCACAAGAGGAGGCAGTCAAGGCATGAGTACCGAAGCGCTTCCGAATATTCCGGCGGTCAGCCCCAAGGAGCCGATGTGGGATGCGCAACGGCGGCGCGCCTTGATCGGGGTGCGTTTGCGTCGTGCCGGAGTTTATGCAGTGGCGATCACGATTGCGGTATGGGTTTTGCTGCCGATCTGGTTGATCGCTACGATGGCATTCAGCACGCCGCAGGATGTACGCGCCTTCCCGAAAGCACTCTTTCCCAATCCGATTTCGCTCGACTCGATCAACTTCTTTCTGAATGCGGATGGCATCATTCGTGCGACGGGAAACAGCATCTTCGTGGCGCTGCTAGCGGTCGTGCTTTCGACCTTGCTGGCAGTTCCCGCCGGATACGCAATCGCACGCTATATGTTCCCCGGTCGTGATGCGGTACGGTTGGTGATGCTGTCGGTGCGTGCTTTTCCGATTGTGGTGCTTGCGGTGCCGCTGGCGGTGATCTTCTTACAGCTAGGCTTATTTGATCAGCCGTTTACGTTGGCGTTGATGCATACCGCGCTCACACTGCCGACGACGGTTTTGGTGATCTCAAGTGTGTTTGCCAGTGTGCCGTTTGAGTTTGAAGAAGCGGCGCAGGTGTTCGGCTGTACGCCGCTGCAAGCCTTCGCGCGGGTGGTGCTGCCGCTGGCGCTGCCGGGGATCGCCGCGTCTGCGATTTTGACGTTCGTGTTATCGTGGAATGAGGTGTTCGCGGCAATCCTGCTGACGCTTTCCAACCGGACGCTCCCCGCGCACATCCTGTATAACCTCGATAAATCCAGCGATCCATTCAAGTTTGCCGCCGCGTTCGTGATGCTGGTTCCATCGTTGATCTTCATCTTCTTCATCCGGCGTTATCTGTTCAACATGTGGGGGCAGATCAACAAGTAGAGGTTCGTTATGACAGAAATTCTCATTCAAAACGCGGTGAAGCGGTTCGGAAAATTTGTGGCGATTGATGATGTCAGCTTGACCGTACAGGAGCGCGAGTTTCTGGTGCTGCTCGGTCCGTCCGGGTGCGGAAAAACCACGCTGCTGCGCGCAATCGCCGGTTTGGGCATGTTGGACAGCGGGCGCGTTGTGATCGATGGGCGTGACGTAACCTATCTGCCGCCCCGTGAGCGTGGAATTTCGATGGTTTTCCAGAATTACGCGATCTTCCCCCACATGACCGTGTTCGATAACATCGCCTTCGGACTGAAGATGAAAAAGACGCCGAAGCCGCAGCTTACGGAGCGGGTGCAGAACGCGGCGAAACTGCTGCACATCGAAAGCATGCTCGAACGCTATCCAAGTCAGATGTCCGGCGGGCAGCGCCAGCGGATCGCCGTCGCACGAGCAATCGCGGTTGAATCCCCGATCATCCTGATGGACGAGCCGTTGAGCAACCTAGACGCGCTGCTGAGGCTGGAGATGCGTGCCGAACTCAAGACACTGCTCAGTAAGCTGGGTGTGACAACAGTTTATGTGACGCATGACCAGATCGAAGCAATGAGCATGGGGGATCGGATCGCGGTGATGCGCGCCGGAAAAATCTTGCAGCTTGACCAGCCGACACGGGTTTATGATCACCCAGTCAGTCAATTTGTCGGCGGGTTTATCGGCACACCGCCGATGAATTTTCTGCACGGGCAGGTGCAGAAGAATGGTGCGGGATACAGGGTAAAACTCGGTGACTATCACCTGAAACCGCCTGCCGATTTGGAAGCGGCGCTCACCGCTTGGGATGGCAAGTCAGTGTTGGTCGGCATCCGTGCCGAAGCGATGGAACCGACGAAAAGTCCATCCCCCGACGCGGTGCAAGTGAATGTCGATGTGGTCGAAATGTTGGGGGCGCAAAATCTGCTCACGGCGCGCATCGGCGACGACACGATCAAAGTGTCCACCAGCCCGGACTTTCAGGTTGCGGTGGGGGATGCGATCTGGCTGCGATTCCCGGAAAATAAAGTCCGCTACATGAATCCGGAGGATGGACAGGTGCTTAACGCGCCGTCGCTCGAAAAGGTGCTTGCATAAATGGGTGGAACCAAACCGCTCGATTTTGGCGGCGGTGGGATCAACGGGAGTCTTGACGCACGAGGGCGATTCATCGCGATCAATTTTTATCACCCCGAACACGGCTATGTCACGCTGACGAGCGCGCCGCCGTTCCCTGATGAGGAGCGTTACAACCCGGCGGCGGTGCGGGCGTATCGCGCCAGTCTGCCGCGCCTTGAGGGGTTTGGGATACAGACGGACGAGGCGATTTCATTGAGTTGGGGTGAGAGACGGGGCGTGCCGATCCACATACGGAACGATGATAGGGGACAGGAAGCAATCGGCATGACTGAGATTTTTCAGCAAGCCGTGATTCAGATTTGGATATGGCTGAATAAACCTGTCACGTTTACGGGCGAGTACCGGCTGATGCGGTGCGCGTATACACAGCTCACCGAAGGCGGCGTGATCCCAATGCCGCCGACCGAGACAACGACGAGCCGTGACGGGGATATGCTAATCATCGAAAACCCGGCGATTGGAGCTGTCGCGATCAGCGGTATCCCATTCGATGCCGCGCCGCACAAGCAGGTGATCCTGCGGATTGCGTTCGCGTTGACACGCGATGAGGCGGTTGCACAGGTACGCCCGGTTCTTGATCCTGTCACGTTTCTTTATGAATTTTTAGACACGTTTGACACGATCCCCGCATGGCGAAAGATGCTCCCCGACGATCCGCTGATCGCGCGCGGGATCGAGTACAGCCATTGCATGGCGATCCCGGTCGGGGAAGGGGTGTGCTTTCTGACCGATCACATGCTGCTGCCTCTCTCGTGGAACCGTGATGCGTATTACTTGGCGCGGGCGCTGATGTGGCATGCCGACTTTGACGACACGATCCGCCGCCACCTGATCTGGATGTTCGAGATGGCGGATCGAATAGATGGGGCGTGGGGGCGTTGCTATCTCGCCAATGGGCGGGTGAAAGACCCGGCGTTCCAGCTTGATCAGCAGTTGTTCCCGCTGCTTGAACTGGCGGAATATGTCGATGAAACGGGCGACCAAGCGACTTGGGAGCGGCTCAAGCCGCGTGCCGCCGAGGTGCTTGACATGCTGATTCGGCGCAAGCATCCCGACTCACCGCTGTTCCCGACCGACGAAACCCCGGCGGATGACCCGATCGCGCTGCCGTATCACCTATCGAGCCATATCCTGTTCTGGGCGGCACTGAACAAGCTGAATCGGCTCGGATTCGGGCAAGCTGAATTGGCGAAGTCGATCCGTGAAGCGATCCCCCGGTATTTTATGTCGATTTATGACGGTAAATCGCTGTACGCATATGCGACCGATGGGCGAGGTGGATTTCATTTCTATCACGATGCCAATGATTTTCCAACGGTTTTAGCACCGCTGTGGGGATTTTGCACGGTGGTTGATCCGGTGTGGCGGGCGACGGTTGACTTCGCGTTTTCGGAGGCGAACCGCGAAGGCATATACGCGGGACGGTTAGGATCAGTGCATACACGCGCGCCTTGGTCGCTTGGTGATGTGCAAGATTTGATCGTCGCGCGTCTGCTGGGTGACAAAGACCGTGAAGCGAAAGCGAAAGCACAGCTTGAATTCGCGGCACAGCAGGACGGCGCACTGCCAGAGGCATACGACGCGCAAACAGGCGAGGTAGTGTCGCGGACATGGTTCGCATGGACGAATGCCGCGTATGCGTGCGCTGAACTTGGCATGTTTCGGGCGTGAACCCTACGCTGAGCACCTGCGGCATCAGCAGCGGCAGATTTGCGGTATGATGAAACGCAATGTCCGAACACTATGGAGTTGATGTGTTCAACATTCGCACACTTATCTTCATTGTCATCTTAGCTGCTGCCGCTGTGTTTTCTCGTGCAACGCCTTCATCTGCTCAAGGGCATCCCGGCTGCGCGGGCATCACTTACAATACCCCACAGACACCAGAATGTGATGCGATCATGGCGGCGCAGCCTTACCCTGATGTCACACCGATTCCCTACGATCTTGGTGTGATTGCAGGGGAGAACTTTGTCTATTTCGACACCGATGAAGTTTCGCTCTACGACGCGCCTAACGGCGAAGAAGTCGAAGTTTACCCCGCTGGTCGCAGCGGCTACTTTCATGTGCTTCAGATGACAGACGGCTGGGCAGAGATTCGACCTAGCCGCTGGGCATCGCTTGAAAGCGCGCACTTCGCCACCCCTTCGACCTTTACCGGTGTGATCATCAATCAAATGGAGATGCCTTTCGCTTGGGCAATTTACGATCACTGCACTTCGCTCACGCCCGGCGGTCGGCGCAATTGTCAGCAATCGGGATCGTTCCAGCGTTATGACCTGATGAACATCTATGCAACCGTCACTGTTGATGGATGGGACTGGCATCTCGTTGGTCCGGGACAGTGGACGGTGCAGACCAATCTCAGCATTGTGCACCCCACACCTCCTACCGTTTTTAGTTGGCGCTGGGTTGGCGTGAGCACTTACGAGCAGAATCTCGTCGCCTACGAGGGTGAACGCCCGGTGATGGCGACGTTGGTTTCTACCGGTGATATGGATGAGGAGCGGTGGCGTACTGATGCCGGTACGTGGGAAATCGAGCTTTTCTGGGAAGTAGGACCGATGGAAGGCGCGGCAGGCAGCGACGATTTTTACGCGCTGGATCAAGTGCCGTACCACATGTATTTCAACTGGCGTGAGGCGCTTCACGGCGTTTATTGGCACGATAACTTCGGATACTACTGGTCACATGGGTGTGTAAACCTCAGCGTCAGCGATGCAAAGTGGCTGTGGGATAACTGGATTCTTCTGGGCACGCATGTGTATGTTTACGACGAGAAGCCGGGTTAACCGTTATACCAGCTTAACACGCGTAAGGCGCGCAGCGTGTTCCACCGGCTTGGGTTTCCCTCGCCTTCGTCGATTTCGATTGGCATCTTGCCGGGGTACTGGACTTCAAGCGACCACCGCCCATCAGGTTCACGTTTGGACTCAACGAGCGTGACTGCCTCAGACACGCGCTCATCATGTCTAACGCCAGCACGACGCAGGTACTCAAGTCCGCGCAGCACGTCGTAGTGCCACCATGTCGGGAAGGCGAAGCGCGTCCACGCGGCGCCACCCTTGCGATCTTGGTCGATTACCTCGCCCGTTGACCGCCGCCGGAAAAGGCGGCGCTCTAGGAGATATTCTTGTCCGCGCAGGCGTGTTTGGGTAACATCAGAAGTGCCTCCGACGCGAAGTTCGTATTCGAGCAGTGCTTCAAGTACGCAGATCGTGGTGTTAAATGAGGCTCGCGTCGAGCCGTTAACTGCCTCGCAGTTCCAACCACCATCCGGCAGTTGTTCGCCAATCAGGCGGTCGATGATTCCCCGGACATCTTGACCGAAATAAGCGCCGACTGCTCCGACCTGACCGTTAATACAGGTTTCAACCTCGCCAGCGAAGAAGGGATTGCCCTCATAAGCTGCGTTTCCTCGCCAGATCACCCGATCATGGACAAGGGTCACTGCGCGGTGCGCCTCGCTGCTCGCCGGTTCAAGACCCATATCACGCAGGAGCATGAGAACATGCATGGTGGAATCCCATCCACGATTCCATGCAGTGCCGCCCCATGAACCATCATCCTTTTGTAGGGCGAGAAGCTGCGCGCCGAAACCTTCAACGGCAACCCGTGCGCGCTCTGCGTTGACCTCCTCTGCTGGAGCACCGATCAAATCCTGCATGACCTGCCAGCGGATCGAAGGGTCAGAGTCAAGCAGCCACTGGATAACGTTATGCTCCTGATGTCCTGATGGAGTTGCTGTCATACTTTAACTTTCAGGTTTGAAGCTTACCGAACGCCAATCTTGAGCCACGCGTGAACGAGTTCTGTCAGTTGTTCACGAACCTGATGTACATGCTGTGAAGATTCAAATGTAACCGTTCCTCTGATGTTTGAATTCCACGCGATCAACCCTGTCGTATCCGTCATGACAGGATCGGCTCGCGTGTCCTCTTTTTTGACAGCTCCCATGTGAAAGATCAGTTTGACCTTTCCTTCTTTGTTCATCAGGTTCATGGTCAACCTATCTTCGCCATCAAACACAAAGTTTGGAGCATTCCATTTGAGTGTTTCTTTCAATTGAGGTTCTGCCGACATGATGATGCTTCTGAGTGCCTCAACCTGCACTTTTTTGTCATCGAGTTGGTTCGTGTAGAAGTCCTCTAATGTGGCATATTTGTCCAATCTGCTTCTCCCTTCGCCGTAGCGTGTTGCGATTAGCTCTTTTGTTCTATTCTAACACCGATGCAAAAAAGAGTCTTGAGTACTATTGGTCTACGTGCGCATGATCACCCTAGAGTTGCGGAAATGTCAGGTAGGGGTTCTGGTTGTCGGCATGGCAACTTGCCCACGCTCAACCAGAACCATCTGTCTAGGGCAGCGGACTTCCGTGCCAAATGGCGTCATAATTCGGTGTAACGAGAAATGATGACACCCAAATCGGAGTTGCCTCGCACGCAATCCACAAACGGTAATACCCCGGTGCGGTGTCAATAATCCACCAGCTTGAGCCAGCAGGGAGCAGTACATCCGTTGTCGAACGCGGATCAGGACTGAACAGTCCCTGCGTTAGCGTGAGCAGTCGCCCCTGTACCGATCCCACTGGCAGGGGAACCGTACACAGTGGTTCCGAGGGGGGAGATGTTGCGCTTGCGGTCGCCGTTACTGATGATGCGTCCGTTGCGGTTGGCTCGTCACTCGAAGTCGAAGTGGGGCTTGGGGTGGCTGTGTCAGTCGGCGTTGATGTGCCACTCAAAGTCGAAGTGGGACTTGGGGTGGCTGTATCGGTCGGCGTTGATGTGACAGTTGGTGTGCCACTCAAAGTCGAAGTGGGGCTTGGGGTGGGTGTGTCAGTCGGCGTTGATGTGCCACTTGAAGTCGAGGTCGGGCTTGGCGTGGCTGTATCGGTCGGCGTTGATGTGGGGCTTGGTGACACTGTGCTCGTTGACGTGTCAGTCGGCGTTGCTGTGCTTGATGGTGTGCTGGTCGGCGTAGCTGTTGAGCAGTCCAACGTAATACTATTCGCGCCAAGGGTGTACGCCCCCGCACCGGTCAGCGTCCATGTGTAACTACCGGTCATGCCGTTGGTGAGGGTGGTCGTCACAAGGATGTAGGTTACTCCCGCATTCAGTGTGATATTGAGAAATGCCGGGTTCGTACCAGTACCGCTGTCATCATCAACGAAGATGAGGTTCGTCAGGGCTGATGAGGGATTGAACGCGTTTTGATAGATACTGGCGTGTCCATCGGGGATAGACGTGCCGGACATGTTGAGGGTATACACCCCCGTCAGATCGATGGTAAACGTTTGAAATTCGTAGAACACATTTGAGCCAGTAATGGACAGTGTACCCGTGTTGAACGCCCGCTGGTATGTCGGGTCGCACGTGCCTAAATCACCGCTGAACGTTGTTGGAGTCGCTTGCATTAATCCATCTGATATCGGCTCGGCTCGGCTGTTGTTCAGATGTAATGGCAGCAACGCTGCCAAAATGATAGCAATCAAAAATACTGTCCACCGCAGATGCGGACGTACATGTCCCATTGATTATCCTATCTAGAGTGAAGTGAATGTTCGTCCAGTATATGAGAGTCTATGTAAGTGGGCAACTAGGGTGTTTCTCACAAATCTCGTTTTGTGGGTCTGTAAGTTCAAACCTATTTTGGGCGGGGTGGGGTCTTTTGTGACCCCATCCCTTTTTGTCAATTCTTTGTGATTTCTCAGCCGCGTTCCGATTGTCTTTCGCCACGCTTTATTGATGGCTTATCCACTGCGGGCGACACTACTTCCAGTCTGGCAGTGATGCCCCTAACCAGATCGCATCAAAATTGGGCGAAACGAACTGAGCCTCAACCCAGACTGGTGTCGCTTCGCACGCGATCCACAACTGGTAGAAGCCGGGTTCTGAATCCATGATCCACCACGATGTTCCCACTTCAATAACCACATTCGTTGTCGCCGTGATATCGGGTAGATAATACGCCGGGATGGTCGCTAGAATGCGTCCCTGCACCGACGCGATCGGAAGTGGATTTGGACAGTTTGGCGGCGGCGGGAGCGGCGTAACAGTTTGTGTCCCGGTCGCGGTGGCAGTCGCTGTCGCTGCTATCAGTGTTCCGGTCGCTGTCGCTGTAGATGTCGCTGTCGCTGCTATCAGTGTTCCGGTTGCTGTTGCGGTGGCAGTCGCTGTCGCTGCTACCAGTGTTCCGGTTGCTGTCGCTGTGGATGTCGCCGTCGCTGCTGTCAACGTCTCGGTTGCTGTTGCGGTCGGTGTTGCAGTCGCGCCCACTGTCCCGGTCGATGTTGCAGTCGCAGTAGCGGTAGAGGTTGCGGTTGCGGTTGCTGCGCCTACGGAAATATCGATAAAACGGGTACGCGAAAGTACATTCGGTGGGAATTCGCTGCCACTGCTGCCTTGATCATCGATTTCAAAGATGATGCGCGCAGTCCCCGTAAAACCCGTATCCGGCGTGTACGTAAAATTGATCAGCGCGGTATTGAGATCAGACAAGGTTTCTATGGCGACATCACTGGTCACTCCGCTGCCAAAACCCCATGTGAACGTACCGTAATCCCCTGCGGGAACGCTCAGTCCGCCGACGCCGTCTAGGTCGCTTATGTCGATTTCAAGCTCCATATTTCCAGTTCCAACATCAATATCACTGACCACAGCGGTAAAGCTGATCGGCGTATTGATGCCTGTTGACAATGCTCCCGGCAGCGAAATATCCGGTTGATTGTTGGTATCGCAGGCTGCTTGGGATGCGGCTTCGCTGGCAGCGCACACATCGATATCAATGAAGCGGGTGCGCGATAGTACGCCGCCCGTCCCTGTATTTCCTTGATCATCAATTTCGAAGATGATGCGTGCGGTTCCTGCAAAGCCAGCAGGCGGCGTGTACTGGAACGTCGTAAGTGCCGTGTTCAGGGCTGCCAGCGTCGTAACGGCTACATCGCTGGTCACTCCGCTGCCAAGACCCCATGTAAAAGTGCCATAGTCCCCGGCTGCGACGCTGCGCCCCCCGACGCCATCAAGGTCACTAATGTCGATTTCCAGCTCCATGTTGCCCGCACCAACATCGGGGTCGCTGACAACAGGGACAAATGAAACCGGTACGCCGGGGGTAGTTGAAGCAGCGGGCAGCGTAATGTCCGGCTGATCATTCACGCCGGGGGTATCCTGAAGAACCGGTTGCGAATATGCGAGCGGCAGCCCAATCACAATAGTTATTATTACGAAGACTGGTATCAGCCAGCGACGAGAGTGCAGCATATGATCAATCCTGTGGGTAAGTGGTATCCTGACATTCGTAATTAAAGTGTGAGTACCTTTTTAGCGCAAATGATCGGTCATTGAACACACTTCAAACGTCGCGCATCAACTCAAAATCATGTTAAACTATATCAATGTGTATTATTTGAGGGATTTGCCATGCCGTCGATGATGTTGACCGATCAACACCGGGTGCTGGTTACAGAAAGTTTCGCGCTTTTGGTACCGATTTCAGATGACGCGGCAGCGGTCTTTTATCAGCAGCTATGGACGATTGCTCCTGAAACGAAACCGATGTTTCAATCGACAGATATGGCAGCACAAGGCTTGAAGCTGATGCAAACACTCGGCGTGATCGTCCGTGCGCTGCATGATCTCGAAACGATCCGCCCATTTATGCGTGAATTGGGTCAGCGTCATATCGGCTACGGCGTGACAGCCGATCAGTATGTTCTGGTGAAAGTTGCCCTACTCTATATGATTGAATACTGTTTAGGGGATAAATTCACACCGGAAGTTCGCGCGGCATGGGATGAGGCTTATGATATGCTCGCGTCGTTCGCCATCGCTGCGTATGAATAACATCCTCGGTCAAGCAGCGTAATACATGTAAAGAATTCGAGAAAATGCTCCCTAATATGGATTAGGCGCTGGTTTGGGCTGTCATTAGGCGCTTATTAGGCGATAGCTCCGTAAGCTGAACTGTAACGTCGAGAAACACCTACGATGTTTCGTTCTGAAGGAGCTTTCGCATTATGAAACGCGCAGCACTGCTGCTCACCCTCATTTCGCTGCTGATCGCCTTTAGCAGCATGACCACCATGGCACAAGTGATCATTGTGCCGCCTACATCGACCCCAACTACTCCGCCGCGAGATTCGGATGGAGATGGACTGCCGGACACCATCGATCAGTGTCCGCTTGAATCAGGTCCAACCGCGACTTTTGGCTGCCCGGAACGCACGCCGGAACCCCCACCGAGCGGCGACCCGAATCAGCCGCCGAGCGGCGATCCAAATCAACCGCCCGTTGGCGTTACTCCGTCTGTCCCGCCGCGATTTGTGCCGCCGATGCTTCCCGACGGTTGTTTCATCACCCCTTCACAGGAGAATCGTGTCAATGTGCGCCGTGCACCAAGTATGGACAGCGAGATCATCGGCAGCTTGCTGCCGGGTGTGGTCTATCCCGCGCTTGGCTATGTGGTGAACGGCGCGGATGTGTGGATGCAGGTACTTGAATATGTTGGCGGCGACGGCGCGACGTTCGGCTATTCGGCACAGTCAGTTCTAATGACGAGCTTGTTTTGCCCGGAAATTCCCGGCGTAAACGACAGCACGGCGGACGATTTCGCCAGCAACCCGCCAGATCAACCGACGCTGTGCTTCATGTCGGTTGGGTACGACGCTAACTACTGGGGGAGCGGCTTTGATCCCGCCTTAAGCGATGAATCAACGGTATATGCGGCGTTTTATTTTGCTGCAAATCCCGGTGATCCGATCCTTGAAGGCACACCTGTGTGGGGTGTGATTTCGATTGATGGCTACAACGAACTGCCGCCGGAATCGCCTTATTTCTTCCAGAACCCGGACAATGCATTTGCTGTTGCCAGTGATCAGGCGCTGATCGATGCCGCGATTAGCGGTGGTGTATCTGCTGCCTCGCCGCTCGCTTTTCCCAATCCGAACGGCGGCGTGATGGCAGTCAACGGTACGATTTTTTACCGTTTAAGTGACCCCGATCATGTTGGTACATGCGGTCCGATTGTGGCGATTGACGATCTGGTGATCGCCGGGGATGCCCCTGAACCACAGGCGATCCAATGCTTCACCCGCCCCGGCACAACGATTGTCGAATCATGCTGGTGTGAATCAGGCGACTCGGACTGTGTCGATTTTCTGGTGTCGATCTGCTACGGCGGCGGTGCATATGTAGATGCTGGTCCCGATATGACGGCATGCTGGTTCGATCCGGCATCGTCCGCCGCGAACTTCGATGATCTCGTCAGCGTGCCAGACGATGGCATTGAGGAACTTGAATGCGCCACGCGCCCCGGCACAACGATTGTTGAAGCATGCTGGTGCCCAACAAGCGATGGCGCGTGCGTGGAGGTATTGACCTCAATCTGCTACGGCGCAGGTGCATATATTGAAAGCGGTCCCGATACTACCGCGTGCTGGTACGAGCCAATGGCATCCCCGAACGCCGAATTCGAACGGTGCATCGTCAGCACCTTGGATCATGCGGTAACGGTGTTGGCATGGGCGCGCGTGGATGGCGTATCGCCGTTCGACGGTCGATTCCTCGTCGCACGGGATTTGACAACCGACAACTGTGCGCCCAACACGCTGCGCAGCGTGCGTCACTTGATCGACTTCTGCCAAGATGAATTTGGC
>JAPKMU010000127.1 GCA_026645745.1 Anaerolineae bacterium
GTAATCCCACAGCGCCGACTCTTCGTCGTCACCGCTTAATGCTGCCGCGATCAAGTCGATGGAGGTCTGCGCCATGTTGATATTACGGCTGGCGGTGTACAAGCGCTCAACCTGCTCCAGCGCGAGTTCGTTTTGCCGGAGGAGCATACGGTTATCAATAACCACACCGGCTTGGTCGATGAGGGCGCTGTAAATACGTCCTTCACGTTCCGAGAACTGCCGGGGTTCGCCAAACTGCGCGATCATCACGCCGCGCCATGTACCGCGCACCGTGACAGGGATCAACACGAGCGACTGACCGCCCGCTGTTTCGACAATGGCGCGGAACACATCATCCATACGCGCATCGCGCAGCACGTCATTGACGAGCACAACCTGAGTCGGCTTCATTTCGCTCAGAAGCGGGTGATCCGGCACATGCAGTTGGATACCAACCATCTGCACATCGCGGCTTTCCGCGTCAATCGACCAATCCGCGAGGAATTCCATCCACTGCGGCGTCGAGCCGAACGGGTATTCGTCAAATACGCCAATCTGCGCGCTGATCGCATCGGGCATCACCGATGTGACGACGGCTTGCAGCACGTCCTCAAGGCTGTTCGCTTCGTTGAGGGCGCGCACCAGTTGGTAAAGCATCGAGGTTTCGGAAAGGCTGGTCTGCTGCGCTTCAAACAAGCGCGCGTTTTCGATGGCGATACCCACACGGTCAGCCACCGCACGCATGATCGCTTCGTCGCCTTCGGTAAACGTAATACCGCTGGGGGCGTTCGCCTCCAACGAACCAATCACCTCACCGCGAATCGTGATCGGGATCGTGAGGTCAATATCAGCCGAGGGGAGCGGGCGCGTCCCAAGACCGCGCTGCACTTTTACAAGGTCATAGCGATAAATGTCTTCGAGGCGCGTCTGGGCGTTGGCTTCATCCCAGTTCACGCTCGAAAGCTGGCGGTTGAGCGTGTCAATCTGGTCGATGCGCTCTTGTGCTTCTTCGATCAAGCGCGCATTTTCCAAAGCAACCGCGACTTGATCCGCGAGAAGCTGAAGCATCCGTTCTTCTTCTTCGCGGAAATCGTCCACTTTGTTGCTTTGAATATCGAGGACACCGATCACGCGTGCCCCGGCATTGAGCGGAAGCGCCAATTCTGAGCGGGTATCCGACAGGAGCGGTTCATACATGAACGGCACATCGCGGCGGGTGGCATCGCGCACCAAGACGCGGCTGCCTTTGGCGGTGACAGTGCCGATCACGCTTTCCGAGCCGACCGGTATCCGGTAGCCTCGGCGGAGCATCTCCGCACCCACTTCGCCCCGGCTGTGGATCAACACCGCATCAAGATTGGCGTCGTCAATGCGGAAGACCTGTGCATGATAGTAACCAAATTCATCGCAGATCAAGTTGACTGCGCGGGTGAGAAGCTGTTCGGTATTGCGGAGCATCGCCGTTTCACGTCCGATGCGTCCTGCAATTTCGAGATTGCGCGAAAACCGCCCTTTTTGCTGGTCGAGTTCCGTTTGCAGCCGCGATTGTTCATCTGAGACAGCTTCAAAGGCATGGATCAAGCGCCCGAATTCATTATTAGGGAGTTCGCTGCTGGTGAACGGCGCGCGGCGGGTCGCCAGCGCTTCCATTTCGCGCAAGGGGCGCAGCCCGCGTCGCAAAACCACGTCAACCAGCACACTCAAGACGATGCCGACGGCGAGACTGCCCACCAAGAGCGTGATTCCGGTGATCGTCTGGAATGCGGTTAGCACGCCGCGTTCGTCGATCAAGATCAGATTGAGATAGCGTGTGCCGCCTGATCCGATTTGGAGACGCTGTGCTGAGAAGATCGTGTCGCCCGCCTGTGCCAGCGGCGTTTCGCGCTCGGCGACCACTTCAGCCAGCGCGGGATATTCGGCTTCAAGCGTTAGCGGCGCACGGGTCGAAATGTTGGCGAGATAATTGACGGTGTTATCGTGCGTATCGACGAGGATGCGCCCTGCATCGTCTGCGATCACGACGTGACGACCGGGATTCGATGCCGTAACCGAGATCGCGGTGGTGCGTGCCAGCGAGTAAAGCGGTGTGAACGCATAATCAATCTGGATCACACCTGCGATCTCCACCGCGCTTGAACTGGTCAGCACAGGCGTGGCAAAACGCATATAGGGCAGCAAACGGTCGCCAGCAGGGGCGTCCGTATCCACCGTAAAGCCGATCTGCCCGGCAGTGACCTGACCGCTGCCGATGCTCAAGGCGGCGATCAGCGTTGCATCATTATTGAGTTCGTTCGGGCGCAGCCGGTCATTTAAGCGAACGATCCCGCCCGCATAGGTGGCTTCTGACCAAACTGCCCCCGTAAACGTCACATAGCGAATCGCCATGTACGCGCCTTGGCGGTTGCTCAAGGTGGATTCAAACACGGCGAGCATCGCCGCCTGTGCCGCTTCGAGATCGCCGGACATATCCGTGAGCGAAAGCGTGGCGAATTGGCGCGCGGCTTCACCGGCGCTGAGGGTGCGCAGATCAATCGCAATCGACGACAAACGATTCGCCAGCAGTTCCTCAAGATTCGTCAATGCGCCCGCGTGCGTGCGCTCTACGGAGCTACGCCCGGAGGACTGCGCGACGATAAAGCCGCCTAATCCCATCAAAGCGAATACGCCGAGGATAATCACGGTGATGAGCCGCATCATCCGTGTACGTACCGAACGCTTCGGTACACGTTGGGGTGTGCTGGTCATCGACATTCCTTCTGCATCCCCTACTCAAACTTGTCGTCATTGGTCGGCGTGACTTCGCCAGTGATTTGATTTTCGCTGCCGCTGCGCAGACGAATCGTCACCTGCGGGGCACGCAGCGCCTGTCCTACTTCACGTACAGCCGTCTGCAAAATCTGGTCGATGCTTGTTTGTGCCGTCAAACGCGACGCAATCATATTGACGAGACGTTCGCGTTCGGTGGCGCGGCGGCTTTCTTGGAACAACCGCGCGTTATCCAAGCTCAACGCTAGACGATCCGCGAGTTCGCGCGCTAATTCCAGCTTATCGCGCGAAAAGTCATTCGCGGGCAGTTCCCATTCTACCGCACCGAGCGTTTGCCCGCGCAGTTGAATCGGCACGGCGACCGGGTACGTATTACGCACGGTCAGTTCACCGACGAGCACTTCACCGCTGGCGGTCGCGCGGCGGCGCAGTTCAGAAATGGTATCGTCGGAACCGACATTGACGCCCGCTTCACGGCTGATCGACAGGGCGCGCTGATCGCGCAGATATTCCTGCCATGCCGTGCGCGTTGCTTCGCGGTTGCCTTCTTCGATCTGGCGCACGCGGCGAAGCGCTTCTTCGTAAAGGCGGGCATTTTCAATCGCAATCGCGATGTTATCTGCCATCGTCTCCAACACGCGGATCAAGTCATCCGGGAATGCGTCCGACTGAATCGACTGAACATCGAGCGCGCCAATGATGCGATTACCTACTTGGAGCGGAATCGCCAATTCCGAGCGCGTATTCGGCAGGAATTCATTGCGGCGGTGCACCTGACTAGCGGCGGTATCCTTCGCCAAGATATAACGCCCGTGATCCGTCACCTGACCGATGACACTCACGCTGCCGACCGCGAGACGATGCCCGCGTTCCAACAAACGCTTCCCGACTTCGCCCGTGCTGGCGCGCACAACCGCATACATCCCGTCATCATCGACAAGGAAGATTTGCGCGTGATAGATGACCGGGAAACGCTTGATGATCAATTCCACGACTTCATTCAACAGCACACTCAAGTCACGCTGAGTCGCAGCGTAACGGCTGATTTCTTGAGTCGCTTGAATATCGCGTGTACGGAGCGCGACACGGGATTCGAGTTCGTTCACAACATCTTTGATGCGCCCGCGCATCTCCATAAAGGCTTCTGCGGTCGCACCCACTTCGTCACCCCGGTGCACATCCGGGATCGGCGTTTCATAATCTCCACCGATCACGCCGAGCGCGGCGCGGCGCAAACGCGCAAGCGGCGGGACGATCAATTGGGTGAGCGCAATCGTCGCCACGATGATCACGCCAAAAACGGCGACCGCCGCGATAAACCCACGCAGCGGAATGAAATTCTCCAGCCCGGACGCTGCCGACGCATAATCAATCTGCGCGACCAAGACCAGCGGAATGCCGGGAACAGGCGCATAGTAGCCGATGACTTCAGCCCCCGCGCCGTTTTCAATGCGGTATACGTCGATGCCGCTTTGACCACTTAGCGCGCGGCGAGCACCTAACGACTCGATGCTCAGAAGGGCGAAATCGCGGGTTTCGATCGGTGTAAATAACACGTCTTCCGCATCGACCAAAAATGAAATCGTGCGATACGGTTCACTGGCAGGGGCGGTGAAGCGAATGTTGGAATAGATCGCGCGGGCGTTGTTGACTTGTGCGACAAGATAGCCAATCGCCGTACCATCGCGCCACACAATCGGGCGTGTGAACTCAAGCACCGCGAAACCGCGATCCGAAACGACCGCCACCATATGCGGATCGTCAGAAACGGCAAGCGCAGCTTGATAAGCGGGTGTATCCGCTTGGTTCACCAATGAAACACCCGTCGCCGGAAGACCTGCTTGCACGATGACCTGACCATGACGATCCAGCAAGCGGACATTATCGAACAGCGATGTTGCAGGGTTGAGCAGAATTTCATCCATGCGCGATGCAACATCGCGCGGCTGGATGTCGATCACACCGACATCCGTCGAGGTGCTGACATCGCCAAGAAGTAAGCTCAATACGTAGCGTTCGACAGTGGGTTCACTGGCGAACCGCTCAAGATTTTCGGCGGCACGCTCAAACGCACGGGTGACGGCAGCGAGCTGACGCGATGCGGTTTCGCTCAGATAGGAGCGCGCACTGAGCAAACTGAGTTCGTTTGTACCTGCGCGCCAAACGAGAAGACCTAACATGAGCAGGACAAATATGGCTGCGCTAATCGCAATGCCCGTTTTCAACCACAGCGGATATGAAAGCGGGTTGAACGGACT
Source organism: Anaerolineae bacterium (assembly GCA_026645745.1). Taxonomy (GTDB): domain Bacteria; phylum Chloroflexota; class Anaerolineae; order Aggregatilineales; family Phototrophicaceae; genus Flexifilum. Next base: position 5,004 of record JAPKMU010000127.1, read on the forward strand.
CAAGCGGCGTTTAGGGGTGAACATCGGCTCTAACTCCGTTTATGCGAACCATTCGCGCCGTTGGTATGTGAGCCGTCGTCAGACGGTTCTTCTGGTTCAAGAAACACACGGGTATAAACCGCGCCCAACGCTTCATTGAAACTGCTTGCGGCAACTTCAAGTAGGTTTTCCACGTTAGTCGCGCCGATCAAACGAGCACTCACTTCGCTCGCCTTGCGCTCACGGGCGGCTTGCGCTTGCGATTGTTCAAACAAGCGGTTGTTTTCCAACGATTGACCGAGGCGGCTGGATACGGTGCGCAGGGTTTCGATCTGGCGGTCAGTGAGCGGTCGTTCCGACGGAACGGTGAGCGCCATCGCGCCGATCACTTCTTCACGCAGCAAAATCGGAACATGGATGACGCGCGCACCGCTGCTGTCTCGTTCGATAAACAACTCACCGCGCTGGAGCGTTTCGCGGATACGCGGCGGAAGGTCGGCGGCGGCACGGGCAACGGCTTTGCCTTCCGGCAGTTCGACATCATACCCGATTGCGCCAGCTTTACGTCCTTCGAGATAGCGCAGCCAACTTCCACTGACCGCCTGAGCACCGCGTGATTGCAGTTCAGTCAAACGGGTGCGGAATACGGCGATCACCTGTTCTTGGTCAGCGACCGTTTTCTGAAGTTCGACGACGCGGCGGGCATTCATCAGGTAATCCGCCAGCGTTTCGGCAAACACGCTGAACGCCGCCAGTGTGCTCACGCTCGGTTCCTCTGCTTGGCGCGACTGCGCGTCGATCAAGCCGAGGACGATTCCCTGATAGACAATCGGCGCGACGATACCAATACGTGCTGGCGCGAGCGGATAGTCTTGAATAGCAGAGACATCACGACGGAAGGCGCGCACGCGCTTGTCGCGCACTGCTTCGCCAATGGTCGGAAGGTCTTCAAGGCGGATAGCGAACTGGCGGTCAACCGCATTCAGACGCACGCGCCGCGTAACAAACCCGGCTTCATCAGCGAAATAAACCTGCGCCAGATTATAGCCTAAGTCAGTCTGCAAGATTTCGACGGCGCGCTGGGCGAGCTGCTCCAAGTCGAACGACTGCCCGGTGCGGAGTTTGGAAAACTCCTGCCAGTGGCGTAAATCGCGGAGCGAAAGCTGCGCGAACCGATCCGAACTGCCGCTGAAACCGGCGAGGAAGACCGCGCTGGATAACAGAACCAAGCCGATCAAGGTGAGTTCGAATGCGCCGTTGATAGATGGGATGATGCGGATAATCACATCATTGTTGGAAAGCGCAATCGCACGCCCCAGCAGAGCCACCAGCAGAAGCGCAAAGACGACCAGCAAACCGAGACGGTTAAAGAGTGTTCCGGCAGCGACCAACGGAATGACGAGCAAGAAGCCGTTATACGCGCCGGAGATAAATATCGCCGGAACGGAAACGCCAACCGTCAAAAAAGCGACGAACAACAGCGACGCCCGTTCGACCTTGCCAGATTCAATCCAGCGATAAATCACGTAGAGGATGATTGGCGCAAGTGCCAGCGTCACGTAAACGGGCGTGGGCAGTCGCTGTGTGCTGTTGGTCAGGATGGGGGATATGGAAAAAATAATGAATCCCAACACGAACAGCAGCATGACCGCGATCATGTACATCAACGCTTGTGCGCGCTGACGACGGATCGGATCTGTGTAGGCGTAACGAACTTGCAGTAGTTCAAACAACCCCACAATCATGACGCTGCCGCTCCATTCTTGGGCGTGTTATCGTCCAGCTTGCCCAACCGGATCGATCCATATTGAGCACCAAGCGTCTCGCTGACTTCCTGAAGCGTCAAGCGCAGCAGTTCATCGACCGAGTTCGCCGCTTGGTAGCGGGCAGATAAGTTGTTAATAAACTGCTCTTGCCCGGTGGCTTCGCGCGCTTCTTCATACAAGCGCGCATTTTCGAGACTGATTGCCATACGTGCGGCGACATCTTCAATCAAGGCAATCGTGGCGGGGTCGGTTTCCGTGCCGCTTTCCACCTCAATCGCGCCGATCACTTCACCGCGCAAGGTGAGCGGAACAGCAACCATCGTGCGATCTCCGTCTTGCGTGGCGATTGTCCGCCGCTCAAGCGCTGCCGCTTCTAATGACGGTGACCATTCATCACGGGAGATCACGCGGGTATCCTCACTATCGACTCCCAGCAGTGCCCGTTCTGATTGGGTGAATTCATCCCAACTGGCGCGGGTGAGTTCACGGTTCAAGCGTTGAATGCGCAGGTTGTTTTCTTCGGCTTCGCGCAGCAGCGTGCGATTCTCTTCCGCGACGCGCCCTTGTTCTTCGTAGGTTGCAGCGTTGCGGAGCGCCGTGCCGAGAAAGTCCGAAATCACTTGAAGCGCCTCAACGTCAATCGCGTCGAAGGTATCCGCTTCGGTGCTTTGCACGTCAAGCGCACCGACAACGATTGCGCCGTCACGAATGGGAACGGCAAGCTCCGAGCGGGTGTTGATCAGCAGTTCGTTGCGGAAGTGAACTTCGTCGCGGTCGGTGTCGCGCGCGATGACGAACTCGCCGCGCAGCGTCACTTGACCGATCACGCTTTGCGAACCCACAGCAAGCTGATGACGACGGGCAAGTAAGCGCCGCCCGATCTCACCCGTGCTTGATTGCAAAACCGCTTGATCTCCCGACGCATTCACGATAAAGACCTGAACATGATAAAACCCGAAACGCTCTTGAATAAGCGTCACCACGCGGTCAAACAGGGATTTGAGGTCGGTCAACTGAGTCGATACCGCGCCAATTTCCGCTGATGTGCGGAGCAAAACCGCTGTGCGCTGTGAGGTTTCGACCGCCCGCGAGGTGAAGTTGATGACGAAGCGCACGGCTAACGCCGCAATCAAGATGATCAAGTTGGTGGTGAGCAGATTGCTTCCTTCAACGATTGTGCCTTGGTCGAAGACGATCACCGTTTCGTACACCAATTTCGCCAGCACGACGAGCAGCACCAACCGCCAAGCACGTGTATCCGCAACAGCGGCAGCAACCACAAGCGCGATCAACGCGAGACGCGCCGCCGCTGGTGGGTTGATCCACGTAATTGCTACCAGCGTAACCATCAAGCCGAAGGCTGCCGCGCGATAATTAACCGACGCAAGCGCGAACCACAGCAGGTTGAGCAGTGCGACGGCGAATACATAAAGCGAGACACTGATGCCGAGAATCTCCGCCGTAGGAGAAAACAGCACCAGCACCAATGCCATCGCGCCGGATACCGCCGCTGCTGACAGCGCCGTGATCCGCACAATCTGACGGCGGAGCGTCGATAAATCGGCGCGGTTGAGCAGTCCGCCGAAAGAGAACCTCGGAACTGCGCTCATGGCTTATCCCCTCTTATCCCCGTTGCCATTGTGAGGTGTAGGCGGCTGCCCTAAGCGAATGGCGACTCGCTGTGCGCCGAGTGTCGTCTGAATCGTGCGCGCCGCTTCAGAAAGCACGGTGTTAATCGAGTTCGATGATTGCAAGCGTCCGCTGATTTCGTTCACGGTTGCTTCCCGGTAAGCAGAGCGGCGGCTTTCCTCATAAAGACGAACGCCTTCCGCCGCAAGACCTAACCGTTCCGCCACCGCTTCGATCACTTCGATCATGTCCGGTTCAAGCGTTTCGTTTCCGTCCAACTCAAATTCCATCGCGCCAATCGCTTGACCGCGCACCATCAGCGGCACGGCGATAAACAGGCTGTCTGCATTCGCTTGCTGAACCAAATGCCCGGTTCGCACCGCTTCGGTCAATGCGGGGGTGAAGTCGGTATTGCGGATCGTCATTTCGGATTCCATCTCGACCGTTAACCCGGGGGTAAACTGGTCTTCGACGAATGATTCCCATGATCCGGCAGTGATTTGGCGGTTCAAGCGCTGAATTTCGCTCAACGCGGACTGCGCTTGTTCGGTCAAACGCTGATTTTCGCGCACACGGCTCTGGGCTTGATCAATCAGGCGGGCGTTATCAATCGCAATCGCAATGTTATCGGCAAGCGCTTGGAAGATCGGAATTTGTTCATCGGGGAACGCATCCGCGAACTTGCTCTGCATGTCAAGCGCACCGATCACGGTCTCACCACTGCGGAGCGGGAACGCGGCTTCAACGACGGTATCCGGCAAGAATTCGTTGCGGCGGTGAACCGTGTTGTTTGAGCCGCTGCGGGCGATGACGGATTCACTTTTCGCCGTTACCTGCCCGATCACGCTGACGCTGCCGACGGGGAGGCTGTGCTGACGCGCTAACAGCATCTTCCCAACGTCGCCTGTGCTGGCGGCGAGCCGCGCTGTCCGGCGGGCTTCATCCACGAGAAAGATTTGTACATGGTACGCACGCGGATATTTTTCGCGGATTTCTTCAACCGCGCTGTTCAGCGTATCTTGCAGTTCAGTACGGCGGAGCACACCTGTCGCAATCTGAGTCGTGAGCGCCGCGAGGTTGTAACGTTCTTCAGCCACTTCACCCACAGCACGGGTTTCTTGACGGCGTGTGATGCGCAGATAAAGCACAATCGCGAGGCTCAACCCGATGATGAGCGCGCTGATGGTGACGAACGAGGATAAATCAAGCGCATTTTCAGGCGCACGTGCCGTATAACGCCAATGTCCAACGGCAAGCGTCAACATCGCGATGATCGTGTTGTGGAACACACCACTTTCACCAGCGAAAAGCAGCCCCATCACCGTGAACACGATCAAAACAATAGGGTCTTCCGCATCGGTAAAACCGCTGTCTGCCCCGCGCACCACTGCCCCGATGAACATCACAAACTGCACGCCCCAACGCAGTGCGTAAGGATTGCCACGACGCAGAAGGGCATACGTCACTCCCGCCGAAATGATCGAGAGCGCGAGGAGCATCAGGTGAAACTCGCGCGTGATCAAGCCCGGTATGAAGCTCTCAGTACTTGAAGATGACGCAAAGGGCGCGGTGATCAAAAATCCCAGCACGATCACCATCAAGACGCTGTATGCCAGCCGCGCGCGTTCCTTTTCGGCTTGGGTGGGAAACGCATTGACGGGGAAAATCCGGTCGATTAGAGTTTTCATCTTACGTCTCCTCCGCAATCGAGTCTTGCGCGGTGAGGAAACGCGCCCGCGCGCGCCGTGCGCCTAACGCCCGTCCAAGTTCGCGCAGCGTCAAGGTGAGCATATTTTCAAGGCTCGACTGCTGCTGATACTGGGCGCTGATCGTGTTGATCAATGATTGGTTTCGGGCTGCGCGCTGGGTTTCGGCGTAAGCACGGCTGTTTTGCAGTGCAATACCCAATTGCGTAACGATCTGCTCAAGGATCGCCACGTCAGTTTCGGTATAAACGCCGGGCTGTGACGACGTAATCATCACCTGCCCAACGGGTTGACGATTTGGCTGTACCGGCGCGATCATGACCGAGCGCGTATTAAACGAGGCATTCGGCAGCAGCAGCCCGCTGCTATCTTGTGCCACATCATCCGATACATAGGTTTTACCCGTCTGAGCAACCTGCCCAAATAAGGTGTTCGTCAGCGGAATCACAATGCTGAACGGCTGTGTATCGTTGGCGCTTCGCCGCTGTGCCGCAACCCGCAGTTCCGAAACTTCGCGGTCATACAACGCGACCGTGAGCGAATCGAGCGAGAAAAGCTGGCTGACTTCCGCGAAGAAAACTTCGAAGATTTCGTCCTGCTTCATCGTCGCTTGGACGTTCTGACTGAACATGGTGACGCGCTGGAGCTGCACCGCGCGCAAGGTTGAATCGGAGAGCAGGCGAGCATTTTGCAGTGCAATCGCAAGCTGTGACGACATCGCTGTTGCCACTTGGATCAGTTCCGGGTCAATCGTGCGCCCGCGCTCAAGAATGTCCAATCCCATCGACCCGATCAGGCGGTCTTGAACAACCATCGGAATGATGATCATCGCATTTAGACCGGACTGTTCGTGAAGGAAGGTGCGCGACATTTCCGGCAGACGTTCGTCGGTGGCAATATCCTCAATGTAGACTGCGTGACCGGGATCGCGGAACAGGATTTGTGTCAGCGGATTAGTATCAAGCGGTAGGCGCTGCCCAATCGCACCGAAATTCGGATGTTCAGCGACCACTGTACCAATCGTCTGATCTTTATCGATCAGCATCAACCCCGCATGATCAACATTCACCGTTTCAGCGATCAAGCGCGTGCCGAACTGCATAATCTCGCCTTGCTCTGTCAAGCTGGAAAGACCCAAGGACAAGCGGTTCAAGATTTGCAGACGCCCAAGCTGACGATTCGCCTGTTCCGCGCTGATCTGCGCTTCCATCAACAAATGTTGATTTTGCAGGACGATGGCGGCTTGGTCAGCGACGGCGGTATACAAACGCTGTGTGCGCGCATCGGCTGAAAATGGCATTTTGAACGTAATGGCGATCATGTCTTGAAGTTCGCCGCGTTCGTGGATGTTCATCACGATATAACCGGACGGCGCATATGCCATGAGCGCATCGTGCAGCGGGTGACGAACGGCGGGCGCAGCGGGATTCTCGCAGAACGTGATCGGCGCTGCTAACGCAGACGATGCCGCGTCGGAGAACGTCACCGGCGTTTTTACGTCGCTTTCGCTGTCGCGCGTTGTAATCTGCCGCAGCATAAAAGATCGCGGCGATGTGCTCGTATCTGCCGCAACATGCAGGATCACATCAGCGTCCTGTGCGAGTCGATCACGCAGTACGCGAAGAATATCCATCGTATCGACGGCGGCAAGCATGGCGCGGTTAATTTCGTACAGCGCCTGAACTTCTTCGAGCGATGTCTCGGTATTGCGGAGAAGCGCTTGGTTTTCGAAAACGACGGCGGCTTGGTCAACGAGGTTGCGGAGCGCACGCATGCGCGCCGGACTCAACTGCACTTGCGAGCGACTGCGAAACGCAACAATGCCCGTCAAACGCTGCGACACCACCATTGGCGTGATCAAGAGGGACTGAACGCCTGCATCGATCAACCGCTGGCGCTCATCGTCTTCCAAAAACGGATCGATGCTGACATCCACGATGTTCAGGGATTCAATTGCGCTGTAGGTATCACTGGCGGGGAATTGATTGAGCAGGAGGCGTGTCCGTGTTCGGTTGATGCGTTGATTCTTGTACTCAGCAAGGAGGACAACGTAAGGGGAGGAGGTTGGGTCTTCTAAAAGGCACAGTTGTGCCTCTTCATAGGCTTGTTCGGTAAAACTGACCAACGCATCGAGAATCTCCGCAGGATCGTTGGAGCCAAAAATCGTTCCAGCGGCTTCATACTGCGCTTGGGCAAGGCTGAGAATTTCATTACTTTCGCGCGAATTCGGCTCCAGTGGTGCTGAACTGCTCATGGATTGCTGCCCTTCTCTCCTTTGCCTGCCGGATGCTGACACCATCCGGCTATGGGATTATTTCCACTCCCAAACCTCTTCACCCTGAAGCAGCCGCCGAATTTGTGCGGGAAAACGGTCGGGATCAAGGGGTTTGCCCAAGAAACCATTAAATCCGGCTTTCTTGGCACGCCGCATTTGATCTTCGCTGGCTTCGGCGGTTACAGCGCACACGATTGTATCTTTGAGTCTTGCATTCGCGCGCAGTTTTTGCAGCGCTTGATAGCCATCCTCATAAGGCAGGCGAATATCCATCAAGATCAAGTCCACTCGTGGAAGGGTATCGGCAAATTGGACGACCTGCCACCCGCTCGTTTTCCACTCACAGCGCTGCACGCCCATAAATGCCAGCATGCGCGCAATCAGGACGAAATTTGGCACATTATCTTCAACCACCAAGACATGTGCTTCACTCGGTTCAATTGGTTTCCGGGCGTCATTCAGGCTTTGCGCGCTCTGCTGCGTGTCGGACATTGCCATGCGGTGTTCTCCATCCCTGATGTTTTAGGTAAAGAGCACCGTCC
>JAPKMU010000128.1 GCA_026645745.1 Anaerolineae bacterium
GTGGATTGGGCGCGGCGGCTTGATCACATGCAGCAGCACACCGGGCAGCACATCCTTTCGCAAGCGTTCATGCAAGCCGCAGATGCGAACACGGTTGGCTTTCACTTAAGCAGCGAGAGTCTGACAGTCGATTTGGACAAACTGAATATCGACTCCTTCACGCTGATAAACGTGGAAGAACTCGCCAATCGGATTGTGTGGGAAAACCACCCCGTCACCACCACCATCATTGATCCGGCGGACGCGGAAAAATTCGGTGTGCGCATGCGAAAAATGCCGGAACAGATGACGACCGCCGGTTTGCGCGTGGTCAGTATCGGTGAGTTTGATGTGACGGCGTGCGGCGGAACGCATGTTGCGGGCAGCGGTGCGGTTGGCATGATCAAGATCATGCGCGCAGACAAAAAAGGCGACAAACTCCGCATTGAATTCGTGTGCGGTGGGCGCGCCTTACGCGAGTTCCGCGAACGGAGCGCTGTCGTTACCCGTCTGGCGGCTGATCTCACATGCGGCTATTCCGAAATTCCTGATGCAGTTGGGCGACTGCGCGAAGACATTCAAACGATGGGGCGAAGCCTGAAAACGGCGACTCAGCAGTTGATCAGCTATGAGGCACAAACACTGATTACCGAGACGTACCCCGCAAATGGTCGCCGCGTGATCGCGCGCGTTTTTGAGAATCGTCCAATTGATGAGATGCGATTCTTGGCAAGTACCTTGATCGCCACACCGGGTACTATCGCACTGCTGGGTACATCCGGCGAAAAAGCACAGTTGATCTTCGCCCGAAGCGCTGATCTTTCGGATGATATGAACTTGCTTCTCAAGGGCGCATTACAGACTTTCGGGGGACGCGGCGGCGGTCAACCAAGCATGGCGCAAGGTGGAGGGGTGAGCGCATCGCTGGAGCAGATTCGTGCTGCGCTCGACGCCGCGCAATCTGCGCTAGGCTGAATCAAATAACACTTTTTCGTAAATCTCGTCGAGGATAAGCGTGCAGCCAATCGATTCAAGTGTAACCTGCGCGCCCTTCCCGATCACATCCGTCAGCAACCACTGATTGTTGTTTTGGCGAACAAAGTGCTCAAGCCGACGTTCATCTTGCGTAATTGTGATGTATTCGCGCAAAGATGCCAGAGTGCGATACCCTGCGAACTTTCCGGCACGGTCGTACTGCATCGTGGAAGGAGACAATACTTCCATAACAACTGTTGGATTGAGCAGTGTATCAACCACTTCATCCTCGAAAACCGGATCGCCGCACACAATCACGACATCCGGGTAACCGTAATGTCGGTCACTGATGCGCACGCGCATGTCCGTCGTGTAAACCTCACAGGCGCTAGTCCGTAATTGGCGATGGAGCGAACTTCCGGTGTTCACGACGATTAGATTGTGCGCGCGGCTTGCCCCACTCATCATGATAATTTCGCCATCGATCAATTCATGGCGTTCAATGTGAGCGCGCTCAAACGTGAGGTATTCCTCCGCTGTCCAATGCTGTTTTGGCTGTGCTGACATCCACACCCTCCGCCCTCATATACGCATACGCATATTATCCCATGACTTGCGTTAATCAGATACGCGATACAGCAAAAAGACAGCCTTCCGGCTGCCTTTTCATGAATTGCAACTACTTGACCCGCCTAAGTCTGTTCTTCCAGCCGGGCATCCGGGTTCGTGTTTAGGTACTCTAAGCTCTGATGACGGAAGTAGGTGTTATACAGCTCCGCGTAATGACCACCACCCGCCATCAAGCGTTCGTGATTGCCTTCTTCGATGATCTCGCCTTTTCGCAAGACGATGATCCGATCCGCATTCTTGATCGTGTTCAAGCGGTGAGCGATCACGATACTCGTGCGCCCTTTCAGGACGACATCCAAACCCTCTTGAATCAGCGTCTCGGTAAGGGGGTCAACGCTGGCAGTCGCCTCATCGAGGATGATGATCGCCGGATTTTGCAGAAGTACGCGCGCAAGCGCGACCAGCTGCCGCTGCCCCATTGATAGATTTGTGCCGCGTTCCCCGACTTCGGTATCCAATCCGCTTGGCAGCACATTAATCCAATCGCCGCCGCCAACCTGATCCGCAACGCGCATCACATCCTCATCCGACGCATCTGGCTTACCGTAGCGGATATTCTCGCGCACTGTCCCATCGAATAAGAATGGCGACTGCGTCACAATCCCCAGTCTTGCGTTATAGTGCGCCAGATCGAGCGAACGAATATCCACGCCATCGATCAAGATTTCGCCGCGCTGAAACTCATAGAAGCGCGCGATCAGCTTGCCGATGCTCGACTTACCCGATCCTGTATGCCCGACCAGCGCCAGCGACTCGCCCGCACGGATATGCAGTGAAAAGTCACGTAGGACAGGTTCGCCCGTGTTATATTCGAAGTCAACGTGCCTAAACTCAATCTCGCCTTGAATGCTCGGTAACCGCTCACTACCAGTTTGCACTACACGCGGATCAGCATCAATCAACGCGAACACACGCTCACCCGCCGCGAGTCCCAACTGAAATTGGCTCCAGAAGGATGCAATGCTCGTCAGCGGAAACCAGAACAGCGCCAGCCCCTGAATGAACAGATACCAGTTTCCCGGCGTGAGTTCACCCTGCTGCGCAGATAATCCACCGAAGTATACGAGCGCCGCCGTGCCAAACCCCGCCACCATGTTTAATATCGGGAAGATCGCACTGAACGTGTAGCCTGTGCGCAAATTTACACGGTAGCTTTGTTTGTTCACGTCAAGGAATTCGTGGTAGATCGCCTCCTCTTGGCGGAAAGCTTTTGCCACCCGAATCCCCGCAACCGTTTCCTGAACATGAGCGCTCACAACAGCGCGTACACGCCGCGACGCTGTAATCGTTTTGCGCGCAATACGCCGGAACTGGAGCGCGATGAACACGATGACCGGCGCAAGCAGGAGCAGTACCCCGGTTAAGCGCACATCAATCGTGAGCAGATAGCCAAGCAAAAATACGACGATCAGCAGTTGGCTGACCAATTCAATCGTCAAGCCGACCACCTGTGCAAACGCCTGCGTATCGGATGTAACGCGGCTGACGATCTTCGCGCTCGGAAACTGATCATAAAACGAAAGATCACGTTTCAGTACTGCGTCGAACGCGTCCTCACGCAGCCGAAGCACAACATTCCCAATCGCTTCGGCGGAAAGCCGCTGACGAATCGCATTGAACACCCAGCCAAGCGATCCGAGCAGCGCAATCGCACCTGCGACCCGCAGAAGCTGATCTTGTGTGATATCCCCCGTCAGCGAGTCCAGCGTATTCGAAACGTAGATCGGCAGGGCTGTATACATGATCGTGTTCAGCGTGACAGCGATTCCGACAGCGATCACGCGCCCTGTTTCAGGGCGAAAATAGCGAAGGATACGCCGCACCAGATCGCGGTCTTTATAGACGCGATCATAGGCTTCGGCATCCAGTCCATCCATAAGAAAGCCCACAGCTTCCCTCCTACTGAGCGACAGCCGCCGAAGTTTCAATCGGCGGAAGTTCAAGATCATAACGGGCGAAGATGCGACGGTATTCATGCGACGTTCGCAGCAGATCATCATGCGTGCCGGATGCGAGCAAACGTCCTTTATCCAGCACAAGAATCTTATCCGCCCAGCGAATTTGACTCAGACGGTGCGTGATCAGGAGCGTGGTGCGTCCCTTTTGCGCTCGCCGGATCGCCTTCTGAATTTCGTCCTCAGTCGCGCTGTCGATTGCGCTTGTGCTGTCGTCGAGAATCAGAATGCGCGGATCACTCAGGAACGCGCGTGCGAGCGCAATGCGCTGTCGCTGCCCACCTGAGAGCGTGACGCCGCGTTCACCAACTTTCGTCTCGTAGCCTTCACCAAACGTCAAGATGAACTCGTGCGCTTGCGCTTCGCGTGCAGCCACTTCGATCCGCTCGCGCGGCGTATCCGGTGCGCCAAATGCGATGTTCTCCGCCAACGAACGCGAGAACAAAAACACGTCTTGTTCGATCTTGGAGATTTGCGAACGCAGCGACGAGAGATTCCAATCACGCACATTCACACCATCAATCAGAATGCTTCCCCGGTCAGCATCATAGGTGCGGTTGATCAACTCGGTGAGCGTGCTCTTTCCGCTTCCGGTCATGCCAACAATCGCCACCGTCTCACCCGGTTCGATAGTGAAGGAGATATCCTCCAGCAGTCCGTCATCTTCGAACCCGAAGCTGACGTTGTGAAATTCGATTCTGCCTTCGATCTTGGCGGTGTAACCGCTCGCGTTTTCGTCGAGATCAGTTTCCTCGTTGATGATCTTCAAGATTCGTCCAGCGCTTGCTACACCGATGCTCACAAGCGAGAATGAGAAGATCGAAATGAAAACGGGAAAGCGCAGAACCCACATCAATCCCATCACTGCGATGATGTCAGGCACCGTGATCACACCGGCTTGATAGAGCAGCGTGCCGTGAAGGAAAGTCAGTCCAAGAGCGATCCCATACAGCAGCAGCGGAATGTATCCCGCTTCCGTGTAACCCTGCTTCACAAAGTAGGTGCGGTAGTTGCGGGCATTACGCCGGAATTTATCGCGCTCAAATCCTTCGCGTGCGCTTGCCTTGACGATCTCAATACCACTGATCGTCTCTTCAAGTCCGGCATTCATCGATCCGAACATCTCGCGCTGTGATTCAACAATTGGGTTCAGTCGACGCGAATACTGGCGCACTGTGATGATATACCCGGCTACGAAAAGCAGCGGTACAAGCAGCAGTTCCACGCGAACAGACGCAAGAAACGTGAGTGGAACTAGTATGCCCAGCACGGTATCGAAAATGAACGTCATTCCGGGGTTGATCATCATGTTGAGCTGCTGCATATCATCCGTCGCCCGCGCCATGATGTCGCCTACCCGCTGGCGATCATGAAACGTCTGGCTTTTGCCGAGCAAACTCAGGTACAGCTCTTCGCGCGAATCATGTTCCAACCGCTGCGCCAGCGTCTCTGCCGAAAGTGACGCGATCAGCCCGGAAATCCCGTCCAGTACGAGCAGAAACAACACAGCAAGCCCAATCAGCAAGAGTGCGTTAGCGCCTGTTGGCTCGATGATCTCTTGAGCCGCCTGTCCGATCAAGATGCCGCGCGAATACGAAAATGATGTGTAGGAGACGAGATACAGCGCCAACCCTATCACAAAAAACACCTTGTGTCGCCACAGGTGCGAAAGTATCCACCGTACCGCACTTCGATGATTGTAACGGTACGCATTTTCGACGCGAAACTCACTCTTTTGCGCCATTGTGACCCCTTATGAAATTTAAGCAGCGGGTATGACCCGCACATACCCGCCTATCACTATATGTGATAAATGGCAGTTTTGTGAAGGTGCAGATTGTCTACATACGCCACACGGTATTGACATACAATGCGATACAGGGATTCCTGTACGGATAGGGGGGATATGCCACATAAATTGTTAGTCACCGCAGCCGCGCTGCTTTTCGTCGGATTTTCCGCTGCTTGCGGTACGGTCGCCGAACCGCCAGTGATTACGCTCATTCCAGCCGGCGAACGTCCGCCATCAAGATTCACTGACCCTGAATTGATCGAAGGGGAAGCGCTCTACAATTTGGCATGCGCACATTGTCACGGATACGAATTACAAGGGCAGCTTGAGGCAAGCATTCCACAAACTGAAGCGCTTGGGATGCATATCGTCCCACCGCACGATGAAACCGGACATACGTGGATGCATCCCGATCAGCTTTTGATCCGCGCCATCCGTGAAGGCATACCCAACCCGCTGCAGCAGTACCCCATGCCTGCCTTTGAAGATGCTTATTCTGATGCACAGATCAACGCAATACTGCGATATATCCGCTTCTTTTGGACAGAAGAACAACGTGATCACAATCGCCGAGTCACAGAACAGTGGGCGGCACTCGATCAGCAGTTCGCACCCACTGAGGGTGAGACAATGCCTTAATCACTGATGGATCAATTCGACCAAACGCCGAATCTCGCGGCTGGTCTGATCTGGGTCTCTGACCATTTGCTCACGTGCATCTTCGATGAACCCATCAACCACAAAAACAATCAGGCTGGCAATTGCTTTCTCAATCGCCCGCGCTTGGACAACCGTGTCTTCGCACGATGCGCCTTCTTCAATCCGGCGTTCAAGCGCACTGAGCTGACCCTGTAGGCGGTGAAGTCGATGAATCATTTTTTTCCGACGTTCGTCGAGCGTGTTCGTGTCCGTCATCATAAGCCCCTCGTTCGTGACAATCAGCGCATCGATCATGAGCGTAGAAGCACTTAAACGTTCTGTCATCTGCTATTACGCGTGCATACCCCGTGCCGTTTGCCACTTTTTTGTCATAATTTGTGCTGGCGATGGATAGGAGTGCCAATCTTCTGAATACCGCCAAATAAAAAGGGGATGCCGTTAGCATCCCCCTTTGATACTCTACAAGAACCGCTTCGTTAACGTTCCAGCTTTAAGATCACAATCGCCAGCGGCGGTACTGTCATTGTTAAACTGTACGGAAGTCCATGCAGCGGCACATCTTCGGATTCAACCCCGCCGAAATTGCCAATGTCACCGCCGCCGTAATGCTTGGAATCGCTGTTGAGCAGTTCCGCATAGTGACCTGCTTCTGGCACACCAATACGATAGCCAGAGCGCGGAACGGGGGTGAAATTCGCCACAACCACAAGAAAATCAGATCGATCATCCGCATAGCGGATGTACGAGTATGTGCTGCTGTCGGCGTCATCTGCATCAATCCAGCGGAAGCCTTTATCATCAAAGTCATGCTGGAATAGAGCGGGCTGCGCTTGGTAGAAATGATTCGTATCGCGCATCCATCGCTGTAAGCCTTGATGTGTCTCTAAGTCGAGCAATTCCCAGTCGAGCGACCGCTCCTCGCTCCACTCGCGCCACTGCCCAAACTCCTGCCCCATAAAGAGAAGTTTCTTGCCGGGATGCGTCCACTGATACCCATACAGCAACCGCAGTGTTGCGAATTTCTGCCACCAATCGCCGGGAGCTTTGCCCATTAACGAACCTTTGCCATGCACCACTTCGTCATGACTGAGCGAGAGGACAAAGTTCTCGTTGTAGGCATAAATCAAGGAGAATGTGAGTTTGTTGTGATGATAGCGGCGGAATATTGGGTTCTTCTGGAGATAATCCAGCGTATCGTGCATCCATCCCATATTCCATTTGAATGTGAAGCCAAGCCCGCCCACATAAACCGGACGGGATACCATCGCCCACGCCGTTGATTCTTCGGCAATCGTGATCGCGCCCGGTGCTTCTTGATGCACCAACGTGTTCACTTCGCGCAGGAAGGCGATTGCGTCCAGATTCTCGTTTCCGCCGTATTCGTTTGGAATCCACTCGCCCGACTTACGCGAGAAGTCGAGGTAAATCATGGACGACACGGCATCAACACGCAGCCCATCAATGTGATAGCGGAGCAGCCAAAAGAGCGCATTCGCCAGCAGAAAATTCCGCACTTCGTTGCGCCCATAATTGAAGATCAGCGTACCCCAGTCCGGGTGCTCACCTTTGCGTGAATCGGCGTGTTCGTAGAGATGAGTGCCATCAAAATAGGACAGCGCATAGCCGTCCTTCGGAAAGTGCGCCGGAACCCAATCGAGAATAATACCGATCCCCTGCTGATGAAGGTGATCGACAAAATACATAAAATCCGTTGGTGATCCGTAGCGGCTGGTTGGCGCAAAATACCCGGTCACTTGATAGCCCCATGAGCCATCAAACGGGTGTTCCGCGACGGGCATCAGTTCAACATGGGTGTAACCCATATCTTTGATATATGCCGCCAACTCATGCGCCAATTCGCGGTAAGTCATCCATGAGCCATCTGGGCGGCGACGCCATGAACCGAGATGCACCTCGTAAATCGACATGGGGCGATCTAATCCGCTTCCGTGAGAAGCGCGTTCAGTCATCCACGCTTGATCACCCCATATGTAGCGATCAAGATCAACCACTACGGAGGCATTGTTCGGGCGAACTTCGCTCAAAAACGCATAGGGATCAGACTTGTCAGCTCGAAATCCCATGTTATGGGAACGGATGCGATACCGGTAAATCGCGCCTTCGGTAACACCGGGAAGAAACAATTCCCAGATACCCGTACCTTCATGGATGCTCATCGGATGAATGCGTCCATCCCAGTCGTTGAAGCTGCCGATCACGCTGACGCTGAAAGCGTTCGGTGCCCAAACCGCAAACCGGGTACCCGCAACACCATCAATCGTTGTTAGATGAGCACCCATGTAATCATAGGAAGTCCAATGCTTACCGGAGCGAAATAGGTATTCATCCAGTTCGCCCATGATCGGCTGATAGGCATATGGATCGTGAATAAAGCGTGTTTCACCACTG
The DNA here is from genome assembly GCA_026645745.1 of Anaerolineae bacterium. Lineage (GTDB taxonomy): Bacteria > Chloroflexota > Anaerolineae > Aggregatilineales > Phototrophicaceae > Flexifilum. The sequence continues at coordinate 8,401 of JAPKMU010000128.1, forward strand.
TAAAGCGTCTCGACCAGTTGATATTCACCAACGGCTTTCACCACTGAATCGATTTGGGTTTCAAACAATCCTTCTTCACGCACCCGGCTCATTGGGTACTGCTTGTCGCCCATCTTCACAGCTAGACGCTGCGCATTAGGGCGGTACGCACGGATAACGGTGCGTCCATCGTCAAGACGATGAGCGCCCAGAATTTGAAACGGCGCGCCGTGATCGCCGCTGAGCAGCGCATCAAGCGACGACGCAGGAATTTCCGAGAACGTTTGGTAGACCATAGGCTTTTGTCGGGTTCCATTATTCGGAATGCAGACCGTCCATGGTGCGGGATTATAAACGGGGATCAACAAACTAAAAAGCATGGACAAGCCATGCTTCTATAAGAAAGCCTATCCATCGCCCTCTGAGAGAGGATTACGACAACCAGCGCTTACGCCGCTTGTAATGCTTCACTTCGCGGTAGCTCTTGCGTTTCCCTACCTCCGTCAAGCCGAGGTAGAACTCGCGCACGTCGGCATTGTTACGCAGATCATCCGGTGCGCCTTCCAATACCACGCGCCCGTTTTCCATAATGTACGCAAAGTTCGCAATTGCCAGCGCGATATTAGCGTTCTGCTCAACCAAAAGAATCGTCGTCCTCTGTTCTTCGTTGATCCGCTTGATAATCCTGAAAATTTCACCGACTAGCAGCGGCGCTAACCCAAGCGATGGCTCATCAAGCAGGATCAAACGGGGGTGCGCCATCAGCGCCCGCCCAATCGCCAACATTTGCTGTTCGCCACCGCTTAACAATCCACTAATTTGAGCGCGGCGTTCGCGCAAGCGCGGGAAGTATTCGTATACCATTTCCATCGTCGGGGACATGTGCCCGGAGGCGGTATACGCACCAGCCCGTAGGTTTTCCTCAACGGTGAGATGCTCAAAAACACGCCGCCCTTCCATCACCTGAAAAACACCTTTTCGGACGATGGACGCGGCATCCATATGATGAATATTTGTGCCATCGAAGACGATGTTTCCATCGGTTACATCACCATTTTCCGGTTTGAGCAGCCCGCTGATCGCCTTGAGCGTCGTGGACTTGCCCGCACCGTTTGCCCCTAACAGCGCAACAATGCTTCCCTCTTCAACTGTGATCGACAGTCCCTTGAGGACAAGGATCACATCGTTGTAAATCACTTCGATATTGTTTAATGAAAGCAGCGCCGCCATCGCTCGATCCTTATGCCGCTGTGCGACCAACAGCGATGGGGCAGACAATCGCCCCATCGCCTAAACATTTGGAGAATTACATACCTTCTTCGGCGCGGAGGTCGATGACTTCACTTGCCTCTACCCACAAACCGTCTTCAACACGGTAGATCGCCAATGCGCGGTTGGCGCGGTGGTCTTCTGACGTCCATGTGATCGGCGCGAGGATGCCGCCCGTCTCAAAATCGACCAGCGTTTCAAGCGCGGCTCTGATATTCGGACCCGTCAGTTCGCTGCCTGCATCAAGTGTGCGGCGGATTCCTTCTGCCATTACGGACATCGCTGTCCAACCCTGCGAGAAATGGAGCGAGGCTTCTTCGAGCGTGCGCGTATCGTTTTCCGCCAGCCAAGCACGCATCGCTTCCTGCGCAGGAACCACGACGGTGGTCGGGGTGAACGGAATCGCGCCGAGTGCGCCTTCCGCCGCGTCTTCAGCTTGACGGACGAAGTTCTCGTCCGCGCACCAGTTTAGGCAGCCAAACTGAATCACATCATTGCCGCCAAAGAACTGGACGACATTACGTGCCAGCAGCGCAGCCGGACCGGACACGTTTTGAACGACGATGTGCGTCACACCAAAGTCGTCCGCCTGTTGGAGTTCGGCGGTGAAGTCCGTTGCGCCTCGCGGCATCGGAACACGCAGCCCCGCCTGAAGTCCTTGGGAAGCGAGGTAGGCATCGCCTTGATCAAGCGGATCAACACCGAATGGGCTGTCGTTGTGGAAGTACGCTACGCGCATATCTTCCGCCGCGTTACCGGCTGCTGTCCACTGCTCGAGCATCACGCGCAGCATGATTTCCATCTGATCGCCGTAGGTGGTCGCAATCAAGAAGTTGTACGGCGCTTCGCCTTGCGGATCGTTCAGGCTGGCAGAATACGACGCACTGATGAACGGAATTTCATCTTCAGCAACGCGAGACTTCAGCGCCAACGTGTCACCTGTTCCCCAACCCATGAACACGACAACACCTTCATCCACAAACTGGTTATAAAGCGTTTCCGCAGTTTCGGCGCTGTACGCATAATCTTGAGAGATCAGTTCAATCGGGCGACCGTTGATCCCACCGTTATCGTTCAGCCAATCTACGTAGGCGATTACACCTTCACCGTAAGGCGTACCAACATCACCTGTCGCTCCGCTCAGGTCGAATATTGCGCCAACCCGAATCGGTTCTCCAGTCGCCTCTTGAGCAGAAATGACCGCTGCGCCCATCAGCGCCAGCGCCGCCACTACCATGACCATCAACAACAGTTTGCGCATGAACAATCTCCTTAAAGCGTGTACTTTCCAAAAATCCAGAAAATCGCGGCTTTCCTGACTTCCGCGTTTCTCCCGTGAGCTAATACCGGAATGGGAACAGGCGGAAGTAATCTTTGATGTTCCGCCACAGTTTTTGTATTCCCTCCGGCTCGAAGATCAGCGCGAGTACGATTGCTAACCCAAAGACGCCCTGCTGCAAAAATGGAAGCAGCGAATTGAACGCGCGGATGGAGTCCGTATCCGTCCCCGTGATCGCGCGTCCAAGCAGGCGCAGCAGTTCGGGCAGCAGCACGATGAAGATCGCGCCATAAATCGATCCGCTGATCGTTCCCAATCCGCCAATGATAATCATCGCCAGATATTCAATCGAAACTTCAATCGTAAAACGTTCAAAGCTGATCGCGGTGCTGTACTGTGCCAGCAGTCCCCCCGCCAACCCGACGATGAATGAGGACAGCGCAAACGCGAGGAGCTTATAACGAAATAAGCTCACGCCCATCACCTGAGCGGCAATGTCTTGATCGCGAATAGCGACAAAAGCGCGCCCAATATGGGTGCGAAACAAGTTGGTCGCCGCGATAATCACCACGATCAGCACAACCAGCGCAAGAAAATAGAAGGCGTATTCGTTGTTGTTCAGCCGCCATTCAGGATTCCCGAATAGGTAAGCATTCGGAATATTCAGAGCGTCCGTCGTGCGTCCATCAACTGCGCCGTCAATTGGATCCCAATTGATGATCACCCACTGAACGATTTGCTGTGCGGCGAGCGTGGCAACCGCCAAATACAACCCTTTCAGACGCAGTGAGGGAATACCGATCAGCATGCCAAACGCGGCAGTCACGAACGCAGCAAAAATGATCGAAAGCCACCACGAAAACCCGAAATAGACGCTGCTCAAGCCGCTGGCGTAAGCACCAACCGCCAAAAACGCCCCCTGCCCCAAACTAATCTGTCCCGTGTAGCCGGTTAAGATGTTCAGCCCAATTGCACCAATGGCGGCGATCACCACCCCATTCACGATGCGCATCTCGACCGATCCCAGAATGAACGGAAGCGCAAACGCAAACACCACAGCCAAGAGAATGCGCGCCCGCTGCATAGTGGTTGGGCGAACCTGCATATCCGATTTGTACGTCTCGTGGAAAACGCCACACTGCATTTCGGATGCCATCGCCGTCTCCTACACGCGCTCGATGCGTTTTTGACCAAACAAGCCATACGGCTTGATCATCAGAATGATCAACAGCACAACATACGGAATCACATTCTTGACCGATGGATCAATGTAGCCACTGGCGTAACTTTCGATCAGACCGACGATGAATCCGCCAATGATTGCGCCGGGAATTGAATCCAGCCCGCCGAGAATGATCACAGGGAAGGCACGCAGCCCGACATTATCAATATCGCCGCTGACATTATTCGTCAGATTGGCGATCAACAGTCCGGCAACTCCCGCGATGATCGCCGCCAGCGACCACGCGAAGGCAAACACAGTTTTGATGCTGATGCCCATGCTCATCGCCGCTTGTTGATCGTCGGCTGCCGCGCGCATAGCGATCCCGTATTTCGAGCGCCGGAAAAACAGTGTAAGCAAACCAACCAACAGAAGGACGATCACCACCATGAACACGCCTTCATAAGGCAAGAATAGAGGGCGGCGCGCTCCTTCCATGACAATCTCGAAACGTCCCTCGATGGGAAGAATTGGAGTCGGCAAGCTCTGTGGATTCACGCCCCATACCGCGCCGACAACTGCCTGAAGGATATTCGTCAATCCTATCGTTACCATGATCACACTGATCACGGGTTCACCGATGAGGGGTCGCAAGATCAGGCGTTCGACCAGTACCCCCAATCCCACCATCGCCAACACTCCAATCAGGAGCGCAATTTGCAGCAGCAAAT
>JAPKMU010000129.1 GCA_026645745.1 Anaerolineae bacterium
CGCCGTTCTTGTAATACTCGACTTCAACCGGGGTATCGATGCGGCATGTCACTGTGAATTCCTTGACCGCGCCCGTCTCCGGGTTGGTCGCACGCACGAGGACATCCTGTTTGGGTGTCAGGTTTTCGATGCCGACGATCTCAAACTGTTCACGTCCGGTCAAGCCGAGCGTCTGATACGTGTCACCTTCTTTGAACTGAAGCGGCAGCACACCCATCATGACGAGGTTGCTGCGATGGATGCGTTCATAGCTGCGGGCGATGACCGCCTTCACACCAAGCAGTGCCGTCCCTTTGGCTGCCCAGTCGCGGCTTGAACCCGTTCCGTATTCGCTGCCCGCAAGGATGATCAATGGCACGCCGTTGGTGATATAGCGGTTCGACGCTTCGTAGATGCTCATCACTTCGCCCGTCGGCAGGTATTCAGTCACGCCGCCTTCTGTTCCGGGGACGAGCAGATTACGCAAGCGAATATTGGCGAACGTACCGCGAATCATGACTTCGTGATTGCCACGTCGTGAACCGTAGCTGTTGAAGTCCTTCTTTTCGACCCCGTTTTCCATCAGGTACTTGCCCGCCGGGCTGTTCTGTGCGATGTCGCCCGCCGGAGAGATGTGATCTGTCGTGATCGAGTCGCCGAGCAGCGCCATAACACGCGCACCCTTGATCGGCTGAAGCGGCGCGGGTTCGGCTTGGAAGTTCTCGAAGAACGTCGGTTCTTGAATATAGGTGCTCTTGCGGTTGAAGCTGAACACATCACCACCAGCGCTCGGAATCTGATTCCAAGTCTCATTGACGTTGTAGACGTTGCCGTACTGCTTCTGGAACATCTCCGGCGTGATCGAACGCTGAATGGTCTCCATGATTTCTTGCTGCGAGGGCCAAATTTCGCGCAAGTAAACGGGACTGCCATCGCGGTCGTGCCCAATCGGATCATTGATGAGATCAATATCCACCGTGCCGGCGATCGCGTAAGCGACAACAAGTGGCGGCGAGGCGAGATAATTTGCCTTCACCAAGGGGCTGATCCGTCCCTCAAAGTTGCGGTTGCCGCTCAGAACGGCAGCGGCGACCAACTTGCCTTCGGTGACAGCCTCCGCGACACGCTGCGGGAGCGGTCCGCTGTTGCCGATACAGGTTGTGCAGCCGTAACCGACCGTATGGAAACCAAGGGCTTCCAGATACGGCGTGAGTCCGGCGGCATTCAGATAATCCGTCACCACGCGCGAACCGGGGGCAAGGCTCGTCTTGACATAGGGCTGAACGTCCAAGCCTTTTTCGACAGCTTTCTTCGCCAGCAAGCCCGCGCCGATCATCACGGATGGGTTGCTCGTGTTGGTGCAGCTCGTGATCGCGGCGATCACGACGATGCCGTGACCGACATCCATCGTGTGACCGTTGTCGTGAATCGTAGCGGTATGTTCGACCGAATTTTCGTCGAGTGCAAACCCACGCTGATCGACCGGCGCGCGCAGCGCCTTCTCGAAGGCATTTTTCATTTCGCGCAAAGTCACACGATCTTGCGGACGTTTGGGACCTGCCATGCTCGGCTCAACGGTACTGAGGTCGAGTTCAAGCATGTCGGTGTACACCGGATCGGGCATATCATCCAAGCGGAATAAGCCCTGTTCCTTTGTGTAGCGCTCCACGAGATCGAGTGTTGCTTCGTCGCGTCCGGTGCGGCGCATGTATGCCAACGTTTCGTTATCAACCGGGAAGAAGCCCATTGTCGCGCCGTATTCGGGAGCCATGTTGGCAATCGTAGCGCGGTCTGCCAAGCCGAGCGTACTCAAGCCGGGTCCGAAGTATTCGACGAATTTATCAACCACACCCTTCTTGCGGAGCATCTGGGTGGTGGTCAGTACAAGGTCAGTTGCGGTCGCGCCTTCAGGAAGTTTGCCCGTCAGTTTGAAACCGATTACCTGCGGCATGAGCATATAGATCGGCTGACCGAGCATCGCGGCTTCGGCTTCGATACCGCCTACACCCCAACCGAGTACGCCCAACCCGTTGATCATCGTCGTGTGGCTGTCTGTGCCGACGAGTGTGTCCGGGATGGCTTCGAGTTCGCCATCCACGTTGAACAACTGCACGACTTTCGCCAGATATTCGAGGTTAACTTGATGCACGATACCCGTGTTCGGCGGAACGACGCGGAAGTTGTTGAACGCTTTTTGACCCCAATGCAGGAATTCGTAACGTTCGCGGTTGCGGTCAAATTCAACCCCGGCGTTGAGCAGGATCGCATCGGTGCGCCCGAAGAAATCGACTTGTACCGAGTGGTCGATTACAAGGTCAACTGGAACAATCGGGTTAATTTTCTTCGGATCGCCGTTGGCTTTTGCCATAGCGGATCGCAGCGTGGCAAGGTCAACGACGACCGGAACACCGGTGAAGTCTTGCAGAACAACGCGGGCGGGCTTGAATGGGATTTCGACCTGTGCGGGGCTGGCAGCATTCCATGTCGCCAGCGCGATCACATCCTGCTCGCTGACTTCAAAATTGTCGAGATTCCGCAGCGCGTTTTCGAGCAGAATCTTGATGCTGAACGGCAGCCTATGAATTTCGGGATACTGCTCCGCCAATTTGCTCAGGCGATAAATAACAGCAGACCCGTGCGCTGTTTCGAGCGTGCCGCGTGTACCAAATGTATCGATTCGTGTACTCATGCGTTCACCTTATGGTAAGGTCATCGAGGAATGGACGACCAAGCCTAACAAAGGGATTGGAAGAAGAGATATTGTTCGCTTTTCCCAAAGGATTGGTCACTATTGTACCCCAAGAATAGGATGTTTGTCAGACTGATTTGACCTCGTATGCTTAAGGGAGAGCGAAAGGGATGTCCAAATGACTGATGAAAACCAATCCGCTTATTTCCGACTGCGGCGCTTGCAGGAGCACAATCTCTCTAACATTCCGGCGCTGATCGCGCAGCGCGCCTTGAGTTCATTCACCTTACAACAAGAGCCGTTGCCAGAAGACATGACAGATGTCCGCGTGTTGGTGTATCCCCAAGACCCGTTTGTGGGGGAACCTGAAGTTCGGACGATGCAGGTTCACGACATACGACCGGGGTTGGTTAACACACGGATTCGCATCCGTGACTCACAAGGCGAATCCGCGCAGCCGGATGAGGATGGCAATTATTATCACACCCCCGGCTCGCCCGAATTTGATCAGGTGAATGCGTTTTATTACAGCACGTACACCTTGCGTATGTTTGAGCGTTACGCGCACCGCGAGCTTCCTTGGTCGTTTCCGTCCGTGCGATTGGATGTTGATCCGCATGTTGGGCAGGGCGCGAATGCGTTTTACAGTGAACAGGATCGCATGCTTGGCTTCTACGGCATGGAGTACAACGGTGAGACGTTTATCGCAGCACAAAGCGCCGATGTTGTCAGTCATGAGACAGCGCACGCTGTCCTTGATGGTGCGCGCGACCTTCATAACGAGTCTTTTGGCTTAGGCTCAATGGCGTTTCACGAAGCGTTTGGAGATATGGCGGCTGTGCTGGTCGCGCTGCACGACGACTCGCTAATCACGCGCCTGCTTGTGTGGACGAAAGGGAACCTTCGCACCGAGAATTTTATCGCGCGGCTGGCGGAACAGATGTCGAAAGCCTCACCGCGCATGGAAGATCATATTCAAGATCACACCCTGTATTTGCGCAATGCCATCAATGATCTGCGCTGTATTCCATTTGAGTCGCTCTCTTATCAAGCCTCAAATCCAGAAACCGAACTCGCCCGCGAACCGCACAATTACTCGCGGCTGTTCGCGGGTGCGTTTTATGACATTCTGGTGGGCATTTATGAACGGCTGCGCCAATCCATGCACGAGCGGATCGCTATTCACCGCACGCGGCACATTTTGGGGCAGGTGCTAATGTGCGCCATCGAGTCGGGTCCAGTAGGTGAGTTCATTTTCGCGGATATGGCGCGCACATTCTTGGGTGCGGCACAATATTTATACGGCGACAAATACCTTGAAGTCATGGTCAGGGTCTTTGATGAGCGCAAAATCTTGACGGTGCAAGAAGCACGTGCTCACCTTGAGAGTATTCGCGATCTGCCGGATATTCAACTGCCTGATGTGCTGAACTCGGCGCTGGCGTCGGCACGTTTTTTGGAAGAAACGGTAATACCCCGGCTCAAACTACCTTCGGATGCGGAATTGACGCCGATGGCAGCGTACCGGAATGGAGCCGGGACAGCGTATTTGACCTACTTCTCACATCGCCGCATGTCGCTAGAGGGCGCAGACTATCGTCAGTTCAGCGGATCACATCTGGATGTGTTTGGCGGCTTGACTCTGATGTTTGACCGTGAAGGCTGGCTTCGCTCCGCTTGTTACCGACCGGTGACAGATACCGACACCACGCAGATTGCGGCAATGACCAAAGACCTGATCGAACATGGATTGATCGCTAGTCCACCTGCTGGGCGCGAGGCGTTGGGAATGCCACCGCTGCACTTGGTCGAGAATCGTCCGCGCGGCTTGTGGGTGCCCGATGTAGCGGATCTGCCGCCGCTCGACGCACCAATCCAAACGGCGAAACCGAGTAAAATCGTCAAGTTTCCGGTGATTTTCGACGGCATCCCCCATCACTTGACCACTTTTCGGGATTACCTGAGCAAGTGGGTGGAAGCGCGCCGTCGTCGTCCATAAAGCATTCTTGGATGCGCTGTCCCTACGAATCACGGTGACGACGCGCTACACTGTACACATGTGAACTCGCTACGAAGGAATAGACGATATTATGTCGAACAATCGCAGCAATCCCCCGCGCCCTGATAAAGGGGGGCGGACAAACAAAGATGCAGCGACTCCGCCGCCGTCAGCGCAAGAAACGCCAAAGCCGAGCGGAACACCCACGTCGTCACGGGCGGCGAGTCGCGGGGCTGCTCGTCGTGCGGCATCGAGCAGCGGTGAACAGCGAACAGCGTCCGGCGGTCAAAGCGTGCAAGGACGTGTGCGCGCCCAAGAGCGCATCCGTGAGCGGGAACAAGAGCGGCGGCGGCAGCAGATCACAACCGGGATTATTATCGCGGCAGTTGCCATTGGCTTGATCGCATTAGCATTCATTCTGACGCGGACGACGGGTGATGCGCCAATCCCTGAAGGTACTGCGGCGCGTTATGACGGCTTGACCGCAGATCGCAGCGAGGATGGCTTCCCGCTGCTTGGTGATCGTGAAACACGGGTTGAAGTCGCGCTGTATTCCAGTTTTGACTGTTCGGCGTGCGCAACGTTCCACGAAAATACCATTGCTGGGCTGGTCGAGCGGGTGCGACGCGGTGAAATTTCTCTGCTTTACGTGCCGATTTCTGGGACGGGACAAATTACCAATGGGCGAGGAGCAGCCGCAGCCGCGCTGTGCTTGAGCGAACAAGACCCATCAGCATTCTGGGAACTTCAGGACGCGTTCTTTAGCTGGCAGGGTCAATTTGGGAATCAGGCGTTCCAAGATACGCGTATGCGCGCCGCTGTTGAATCGCTTGGCGCGGACGTAAGCGCTTGGTATGCGTGCATTAACAGCGACCGTGAGGATTCGATTTTGGTCACGGCTTCCAGCCAAGCACGTTCGCTGGCGAATTACATCAGCACGCCAACGATTGCCATCAATGGTGTCGTGCCGCTTGATGAAGAAGGCAGCCCAGTGCTTGACCCAATTGCGCTGTTCGTGCGCATTGATGAAGAAGTCGCACGTTTGCAGCGTGCTCCCGTTGAAGCGACGGACGAACCGGGCGCAGAAGTCACGCCTGAATTGACAGCCGAAAGCACGGTTGAGCCGACGCCCGAAGCGACCGAAGCGCCGTAATCAAGCAAAACGTACCGCAGAGGATAGTTCTCTGCGGTACGTTTTGCTTACCTATTCGTGTCGAACGAGCATTGCGCCTAGGCGTTTGCCACCGACTAGGTGCATATGCAAATGAAATACTTCCTGCCCGCCGTCTGATTTGCAGTTCACAATGAGACGGTAGCCTTTTTCAGCGATCCCCAACTGACGCGCGACATTTTTCGCCACAACAAACATGTGACCGAGTATTGCTTCGTCCGCTTCGGTCACATCATCCACCGTTGGGATTTCTTTGTTTGGGACGATCAAGATGTGAACGGGCGCAATCGGGTTAATGTCTTTGAATGCCGTCACCCTGTCATCTTGAAAGACGATCTCTGATGGAATCTCTTTGGCGATGATCTTTGAGAAAATCGTCGGCATGTCTTTCCCTCACTACATGGCAAGTCCGCCGTCAACGGACAGGATATGACCGGTAATGTACGCCGCTTCATCCGAGGCGAGGAATGCGGTTGCCTGCGCTACGTCTTCGATTGTCCCCCAACGTCCGAGCGGGATGTTCTCGTTCAGCTTTTTCGTGAGTTCTTCTGGTAGTCCCGAAGTCAAATCGGTGAGCACGAAACCGGGCGCAACAGCATTCACAGTAATTCCGCGTGAAGCGACCTCACGCGCCAGCGCCTTCGTCAATCCAATAATGCCCGCTTTGCTGGCACTGTAGTTGGTCTGCCCTGCGTTGCCCATGATGCCGCTGATACTGGTGATGTTGACGATGCGCCCGTAACGCTTACGCATCATCGAACGGACGGCGGCTTTGCTCACTAACCATGTGCTGCGCAGATTCGTTTGAACAACGGTATCAAAATCCTCCGCCTTCATCAGCATGATCACGTTATCGCGCGTTGTTCCAGCGTTATTGACCAGAATATCGATTCTGCCGTAAGCATCAACCGCCGTCTTGATCAGTGCGTCGGCGTCCGCTTCTTGGCTCACATCGGCTTTAACGGCGAGCGCTTTGCCGCCCATGCCTTCGACTTGGGCAACCACTTCGTTTGCGGCATCTGCGCTGGCGTTGTAGTTCACCACAATGGACGCGCCGCGTTTTGCCAACTCAAGAGCAATCCCGCGCCCGATTCCACGACTTGCGCCGGTCACTACTGCGATTTTTCCTTCAAATGTCATCATCATCGTCCTTTTTGTCGGCGTCAGAATTCTACTGTCCTGCCCAGCCCAACAGCAGGATTTGACCGCGCAACCCGCTGGTCAAGTTGCCAATATACCCCCCGCTGCTGTTGGCGACGTATACATCGACACGTCCATCCACACGCGGATTGATACCAGTGTATGCAATAAAGCGCCCATCTGGCGAATACTGCGGTTCGCACATGCTTGGCGGAGGATTCGCTGCGGTGATTACATTCAGCGTGTTGCTGAGAACCAGCGCACCATACGGGCATTGTCCGTCACGTCCACCAATGGCGATACGGCTGCCATCTGGTGAAAAGTCGGCGGCAGTTCCGTAACGACTGAATGTGAAAGCTGCGGATCGCGCAATTTCGCGCCCGTCGACGGACAGGACAACGAATTCGGTTGATGTGTCAGAGGCTGCTTGATAGAAAACCAGCCCACCCGCGCCCGCAAAGGTTTCACCCAATTTGATCCGGTCATCTGCCCTACCAATTGGCTGAAGCGGCGATTCTGTACCTGTGATGATGTCACCCATCCAAATCGCACGCCCTTGATCCCCCAATATCGGATCACCCACTGCATACGCGAGCGTGCGCGCATTGACGAATACCGGCGGTTCGGTCACGTACTGCGTGCCAACTTGGATCACACTTCCGGTCGCAGTGTCGAGGACAAATACGTTGCCGCCGTATGGCTGAGGCGCACCTGTTCCGTCACACGTTTCCGGTTCACCCGGTCGCCAACTTGGGCAGGTATTCCGGTCACTGACAAATGCGAGATAACGCCCATCAGGCGACCACGCTGGATAAAACTCGTAAGCGCCGCTCTGTGTGAGGTTCGTTGGGTTCGCGCCATCACGCCCAACCGAATAGATATCGAGGTCATAGCCTGAATCGAGCGCGATTGCGAAACGTGTACCATCAGGTGACCAAACCGGAGGGCTAAAGATGTTTTGCTGGATCAAACTGGTGATCGGCAGCACGCGCCCATCGATCCCGATTTGCATATCGATCACATACAGCCCACTGGGTCGAAAAACGCCTGCCTGTTCAGCGCCGACTGGGCGCAAATAAGCGACTGTATCGCCTGTTGGCGCGATATAAATCTGATCGCCTGTTGCGCCGGTTGTCACAGCGACCGAAATCGGCGCGCCCGGCGTCAGCGGATTGACGAAGTACAGCGTTTGCGTATCGTTGACAGGCTGAGGGGTTCCGCTCACGGTTTCACGGTTGTTGAAGTTGACAAATGCAACCATTCCGCTTGCAAGTTGATTCAGGATTCCAGACCCATCAAAGCGTTCCCAACTGTCGTAAGTAAAATTCACGACCGGACGTGGTGTTGTTGTCGGCGGCGGGAGCGGGGTAAAGGTTGGCGTCACGGTCAGCGTAGGGGTGATCGTTGATGTCGCCGCTTCCGTAGGAGTAATCGTTGGCGTCAGCGGTGGTGTTTCGGTAGGCAGTGCGGTAACAGTTGGTGTCTGCGTGGGGGGATCAGTAGGCGATGATGTTGGGGACGGAGAGGCGACGAAATTGCACGCCGCAGAAAACAAAATCAACAGCCATAGGAGTCGTGCCATAAGCAGGAGTCATCACTTTTGGGTATCCGAAAATGCCACGACAAGATACCACAAAGGCGCATAACCAGCTACCTTGAACTCCTACGATTGCTCTCCGATACAAAGCGAGAGGATGGCACTATGCGGTCATCCTCTCGTAGTCATTCATCCAGTGCCGTGTGATTTACGCGCTGCAGTCGGACGGACAGCTCGTGTGGCTTTCGCCGGGTTCACAAATGTAGTTGCCGCAGATTGGATCCGGATCGACCTCAACAACAACAGTTGCACTTGAAGCGCGCCCATCGGTGAATGCCATGATGAAAATATACGTCGTCGTCACCATCGGGCATTCTTGTCGGTTTCCATTAAGCGGAACAGGCAGCCCATTCAGATTGGAATAGCTGATCTCACCCGTTTGATTGACACCCCATGACAGCGTTGTACAGCCTCCGTATGGGATGCGCATCGGACTTGCGGTCAAGTACGCAGCCAGCGGTCCTTGCTGAAGGGTTGGTGTCACGCTTGGAACGGCGGGAATGGGCGTCGAAGTTGGCACAGCGACAGGCGGCGGAGCGACGGCGCGCGGGACACGAAGCGTTTCGCCCGCACGAATCGCCGCTGGATTGAGGATACAGTTTCCTGTTGCAAGCTCTTGAAGCGGCACGCCAGCACGTCCTGCAATTCCGCCGAGGGTATCACCTTGCACGATTGTGTAGATGAACGTCCAGTCGGTACGCGGTGTACACGCACCTGTTGGAATGACCTGCGTCACGATTGGATTGGGGAGGGTGATCTGCCGTTCAAGCAGGGTGAGCGGTAGTCGGCTCATTTCCTCTGGGTCGTACGGGCGTACTTCGCCGGGTGGCTCAACGACTGTTGTCCCATTTTCCCCGCCAAGCGGCATCCACACTTCCGAACCCGGCGTCAAGATGCGTTCTTGCCCGAACGCGGAAATGTGACCTTCCCCTTCGAGTAGACTGATGATCATCTCACTACCGCCGATTGCGGTCAGATGTGCGGTTGAACCGAGTACGATGTCCGCCCCGTTGATGCTCATGCGCACCTGTTGATTGGCGGGCGATTGAATAAGCAGTCCGGACTGTGGCATTTCTTCACAGGTGATTGATCCTACGCGAGTTTCAACGGTGAAGGCACGCATAGAGCCGAGTGGGTTATTCACTGTGGTATCGCCAAACATGAGAAATGTGACGTTTTCGCCCGGAAGCGCAGTGGGCAGATTGACTTGCGCTTTGAGCAGCGCAATGCCCCACGTTCCAGCGGCGGGATCATAAGGAGCAGTCACGATTCGGCGTAACGATGCCAAATCCGCGACATCGCCCACCGCAGCGAAGGTTACGCTGCCGGGTTGTAGGTTAGGTCGCAGTTCAACATTGACAAGGGTGTTTCCGTAACACGCTTGATTGCGCCCGATTTGCAAACACCCCGCACTCACGCGTTGGAGTGCGACCTGAACATCCTGCGCGCAGTTTGCGCCGGGGACTTGGGCGAGTGGGGCGGGCAGCACTGGGAATGCAGACAATGCAAGCCCGATCAACAGCGCGAAGAGCACACTCATACGGCGGGCAGTGGTGAAGACTCGATGTCGATTATTCATAGAGGATAACACCTGCATTTGTTGACGGACGTACTTTCAGGATAGTCAAGAATGGCTGTTCGTCAAATAGCGGCAAAAAAGGCGCTCGAAAGCGCCCTTCACCATTAATCATCATCGTCATCATCGCCACCTCCGTGATCCCCGGGTGGGCAATCTACACGGCACTGACCGGGATTTTCCCCGTACTGCGATTCGCAGATGCCGTTCCCACATGCGCCCCCATCGCCGCTTGGCGGACAATCTACGCGGCAGAGTCCGGGATTTTCACCGAGTTCGCGTTCGCACAAGCCGTTCCCGCAGACTGCGCCTCCTCCACCACCGGAATTCTGATCAGGCGCAGATGTTGGTAAAACAGGCGCGCGAATCTCGGCGGGGACAGCAAGCACTTGACCAACACGGATAAAGCGCGCATCGAGGATGCAGTTTGCTGCCGTCAATTCTTCGACACTCACTCCGGCTTGAGCCGCAATTCGTGACAAAGTGTCACCTTGCTGAACAACATACCGATAAGTGTAATTGGAAGGCGTAGGGCAATCGGAGGTTTGGCGGGGGATTTCATTGATCCCGACCCAATCACGTGGTTCAAGCAGTCCTAATGGTAGGAGCTCGGAATCACTGAGGCTAAATACGCGAGGTTGTTCCGGCGGCGTAATCACGGTTAGCCCACTAAGTGCCATTTCCGTTTCTGTGCCGGGCACGAGTTCTACAGTGGTATTTAGCGCTGTGACAACTGCTGATCCTTCAAGTAGGCTGATTGTCAGCGCCCCATCTTGATAAGCAGTAACGCGGATGGTCGAGCCAAGTCTCACCTCTGCGCCATTAACCAACAGTTGAATCGTCGTATTCGTTGGGGATTGGATAATCAGCGCCGATTCGGGAACGCCTTCGCACAACATCGCTCCCACTCGGATTCGTACAGATATCGCATTCATAGACGGCGACTCGGCATTGAGTGTCGTATCGCCGTACAGAAGGAACGTTACATTCTGACCGGGGAGTATATCCGAGAGATTGACTTGTGCCCGAATAAGCGCGATGCCCCATTCGTTGTTCGTTTGATTATAGGGCGAAGTACTGATCCGGCTCAACACGCCGAGATCGGCAATATCACCGGCGGACGAGAACGCTAAGCGATCGAGTGGAATATTGGCACGTGGTTCCGCGACGATGAGATCATTCCCGTAACAGGCTTCGTTGCGCCCAAGTTCGCTGCACGCGTCACGGACGCGGTTCAGTGCTGACCGAACTTGGGCGGAACAGATGTCTTGTTGATTTGGGGTGGCAGTTACAGATAAGGGCGTGATGCTGATCACCAAAAAGGCACTAAAACCCAGAAGCGCCGTCAGAGCGATCACACTAAGTCTTGCGATGTGCGAAATATGCCGACCGTACTTCATAGTGATCTAACCCTTTTAGTATTTATCGTGACTTTATGGTACGCGTTTTAACTATACCTGCGCATACCCGATCAGCCTATTCTGCAAGCTCCGAATTGAGCATATAGTATGAGCCGCGCTTTTCCCCAAGCTTCTTCAAGATATTTTTGTTCACGAGATCAACCAAGTCGCGCCGGATTGTTTCCGGATGAACATCCGGGCATAAATCCTGCAAATCGCGGTTGGTGATTCGCGGATTACTCTGCAAGTGAGTCAGCGCCGATTCTTGACGTGGGTTGACCAGTATTCCTTTGTATACACCGTTAAATGGCGAGTTATCCGTTCCGTTTTGTGTGATTGCATCGGAAACAGGTCGATTGAACAATGTGACCCGGAAACCACCGGACATCTCCTCAAATCGCGGCGGGTACATGCCCTGCTGCGACAGCAGATCATAAATACGATCCACACCATATCCCAGACGCTCGATGAATCGCAAATCGGCTAACACCTGTACGATGACGGGATTGCGCGAAAAACGCTCATCTTTGATGTTCGCAATCGTCACCGGACCGGGCAGCCCTCCCGGACTGGTCACTTCCAGCCGATCACTAAAGATGAACAATCGAATTTCGCTGCCCGCAATGCCATAATCGCGGTGGGCAACCGCGTTTACGACCAATTCGCGCGCAGCTTCCATCGGGTATTCGAAATGCTCATCCCGTATCATTGTACTCCCTAATGTGACATTTTTGCGCATATGATCGTGCAAAAATGTTTCCGCTTTTCGGATTTGTTCCGGCAGTGTGCCAGTAATGTCAAACCGGGTGAAAGTGTCGCTCATGGTTGTACCAGCGAACCTTACCGCTGTGATCACCGCACCGCGAACGAACATACCCGGTTCGCGTCCAAACAGCAGAATTCCGGCATTTGTGGGGCGCAAACGGTCGTCTTGACGCGCAATACACCCCCGCTTGAGCAGAAGCTGCTCCGGATCACCGGCAGCGTTTACCCCGGCTGCATAGTGCTTCACCCGATCCCAATCGAGATCGTCAAGGCTTGCGCCGCGCGCGATTTCCGTCTCGAATGGTGCGTCACCCCGCTCGATAATAAGGCGGCGCAAGTCACGCGGCTTGAGGGCAGCATTTTCTGCCCCCTGACGGAAAAGATAGCGTCCATCATGTGCGTAGACGTGCGGCATCCCCGGCGGAATATGCACCACAACGACCGGGCGTTCGCGCAGATGGGCTGAACGCGGCATAGGAATGATGAGCGAAGGT
>JAPKMU010000012.1 GCA_026645745.1 Anaerolineae bacterium
TCGGCTTTGACGGTTTCTTAGGAAAGCCGCTGAAGATGCGCGATTTCTCGCAGCAGCTTCAGGATATTCTCGGTGGTCTTCCTGTGTGGACGACGAACTGATCAAGCGGTGTGCCAGCGGAAAAAACTGATCTGCTTATAATGCGAGGCATTGTTCGATCAAAGGATTGGTTGACGAATGGCACATGCTTCGATTCCGTTGGTGAAGGGACTTCCATTTCTCGGCAGTACATTGGCATTGACCCAAGATGCCATCGGTTTCATGACTCGCGCTTATCATGACTACGGGGAAGTGTATCGTGCGCGCGTTCCGGGACGCGAGATCACGATATTGGCGGGACCCGACGCTAACCAACTTTTGATCAATCTAGGGGATGAATATCTTAAACTCCGCCCGATCTACGGCACATTGGTTGATGAAACAGGAAGCGACCTGTATCTCCCTACATTGGATGAGCCGGAATACAGCTATTACCGCCGCATGATCAAGCCTCGCTTATCCCGTGAGGCATTGGCGGATCATTTGCCGGAGGCGCTGGCGTATATTCGAGCGACAGTGGACGGATGGCAGCCGGGTCAAGCGGTGCGCGTACTCGAAACAATGAGCCGCCTGTGTATCGAAATCGTCAGCCGTTCCACCGAAAGCACCGAGATCGGGGATGAACTGGCGTCGATCATTTTCTTCACCAACCGTCTGATCGGATCAGGCGTGGCGTTTCAACCCCGTTTTCTGCTCAAAATGCCTGATTACCAGCGGGCAAAGCGCCGCTTTGAAGCGTTCTTGCAGCGCATCGTCGATCAGCATCGCGCGGCGGGGCGCTCACCAGACAAACCGGGGGATTACGTTGATCTGCTGTTGGAAAGCAAGACAATCGACCAGAAACCCCTCACCGGTCATGATCTGTTGGCTTATGTGCATCTCCCGTTCGTCAACGGAGTCGCATATGCGCCGCGCTTGAGCGGCTATCTCCTGTATGAACTCCTGCGATCACCAGAGCTTCTCGCGCGGATTCGTGTCGAATTGGATGACGCCTTCGCGGAAGGTGACTTAACGATGGGCGCGATGCGTCGGATGCGCTGGTTATACGGCGCATGTATGGAAACGCTGCGGATGTACCCGGTCGCGGGGGCGCTCCCGCGTTATGTCGCCAAGTCGTTTGCGTTTGGCGGTCATACCATCGAAGCAGGGCAGCTCGTTTTTATTGCCACTGGCGTGACGCATTTTCTGCCACATATCTACCGCGATCCCTACCGCTTTGATCCGGAGCGCTTTTTTGAACCGCGCAGTGAGCATCAGCAGCCGGGGGTATTTGCCCCGTATGGGTTGGGTGGGCGCACCTGCTTGAGCGCGGGAATGGGTGAGGCGCTGATCATGCTCGTGGTTGGGACGCTGCTTCATCAGGCTGAATTAATGCTGCCTGCCCCTGATTACCGCCTCAAGACGCACATCGCGCCGATTCCCGGACCGGATAAGGCATTTGCTGTTCAGGTCAAGGGAAAACGCACCGCCGTGCACTAAAAGCCTAGTGTGACCGAAAACGCAAATCGTTTATACTGAACAGTGCCGGTGAAACGGTTCACCTTTCACCGGCTGCGCAGTCACTCAGCTAGAGGACGTTCTTTATGAAAATGATACGACTTACCCTGCGGTCTTTCCTCGTTCTTGTCTCCTTGCTCTCACTTTTCATCGCGGCAGCACAATCGGACGGTATTCCTTGGGAAACATGGGCAGCCCTTGATGTCAGTACCATCGGGGATGACAACACGGGTTCATCGGTAACCATGATTGAAATGGATGGCGCAGCGGCGCTGATGGTCACACCCGGCGGATCATCCGATGAAACCAAACTGGCTATTCCGTTCACAGGTGCGGAATTGGCGGATTGGGTCGGCGCGAACGCGCTCGCGCTTGAGGTCTATCTGCCGGAAGACAATGCGCTCAACCCGAACCGCTTTTTCTTGGGTATGGCGGACGTGACCGGAGGCGGATTCACATGGATGGCGGGGGTGTTCAGTGATACCCCGGCGCAGCCCGGTTGGAATACGCTGTCGTACCCGCTTGATGGCGCGATGCGGACGCTCACAGACGATCACCAATACAACTTGTATTTCTCGTTTTTCTATGATGACGGCAGTAAAACCCCGCTGACCGAACCGTTCTATATTGGCGGTGCGTCGCTGGGCGGAGTCGGCAGCGTGAGTGATGCTGACCGCTACCGCCAAGAAGTTGATGAACTTCTGGCGATGGATGACCAAGCCTTTGTTGAGGCGGTCGCCCGCCAAACGTTTGATTTCTTCTGGCTGGAAGCGAACCCGGAAAACGGCTTGATCAAAGACCGCAGCACCGCCGATTCGCCGGCGAGTATCGCGTCGGTGGGTTTTGGCTTGGCGGCGATTCCTATCGGCGTGGATCGCGGGTGGATCACCTATGACGAAGGGATCGCCCGCGTTCAAACGACGTTGGAAACCTTCTTAAACGGCGGCGTTCAAGGCGAACATGGTTTCTTCTTCCACTTCGTTGATATGCAAACGGGCGAACGCGAATGGGAAAGCGAAGTCTCGTCGATTGACACCGCGCTGCTCGTCGCGGGGGCGTTGGTGGCGGGGCAGTATTTTGAAGGCACAGAAGTTGAGGCGCTTGCCAACCAGCTTTACGAAAATGTCGAGTGGGATTGGATGCTCGGCATGGATTACATGGTGAAGATGGGCTACCGCCCGGAAAGCGGCTTCCTCGGTGCGGCATGGGATCACTTTGACGAAAGCATGATCTTATACGCGCTGGCGATTGGTTCGCCGTCGCATCCGGTCGAGGATCGCACATGGCGCGGTTGGGATCGTCCGGTCAACCGCGACGGCGCGTATGTCTATCTACCCGGCGAACCGCTGTTCGTGTACCAGTATCCGCTGGCGTATTTGAATCTTCAGGGTATGGAAGACCGCTACGTGAACTACTGGAATAACACGGCGCGGGCATGTGAACGCAACCGCCAATTCACGATGGATCGCAGCGCCGATTATTTGACGTATCAAGACGGTGTATGGGGACTCAGCGCGTCTGATGGACCGTCCGGCTATCGTGCTTACGGTGCGTGGGAAGATAATCACGACGGCACGATTGCGCCATATGCCTCTGCCGCGTGCCTGCCGTTTACGCCGGAGATCGCTTTTGAAGGGATGCGCGCCATGCTCACCGAATACGGCGCGAACGTGTGGCGCGAATACGGCTTTGTGAGCGCGATCAATGAGGATGAAAGCTGGTACTCGCGCGATCACATCGGCATCGATCAAGGGGATATTCTGCTGATGCTCACCAACGCGCAAGACGGATTCGTGTGGGAGTTGTTCATGTCGCACCCGGCGATTCAAAACGCAGTCGCGGCGATGGGTTTTGTTGAAAGCACGGGCGATTACGCGATCACTCCGGCGTACTGGTCACAGGTAACCGGGCAGTAATATAAGAATATCAACGCGAAGGCGCAAAGCGTGTTCTTCTTTGCGCCTTCGCGTCTTTGCGTTAACGCACTTAGCGTTTGTCCTCGACAAAGCCGAGTTTTTCCAGCATCGGCGCGATTTCCGGGTTGCTCATGAATAAGCGCCAGATCAAGCCCGTCCGGTGATTTTCGATCATCACGACGACAGGCGCTTGATTCAAGCCCATCGAAATCGGAGACACCCATTCATTCGTCGGGTTGATCGCATCACGGAAGCCGAAAATATCCCAGAGTTCGGGATACTGGGTATAGGCATGACGCAAGAACGCCATTGATTCGTCGGGCGTATACGGGAAACTCGCTAACGCTCCGGTGGGTGCAATCGTTCCGTCGTCATCTTTCGGGTTTGCTTCGCGCGGGTGATAACCAAACTCGCCGTCGCTCGCCGTTAACCCCCAGAAATCCTTCCCATATCCCTTGTAGCCACCCGGATTAGCAACACAGTGGCGGTGATTGATCAGCGCAATCGTCCGGTTGTTCTCAAAATAATTGGTGTAGCGGTCACGGATGCCGCGCGGATCAAAGCCGAGGAAGGCGTAATGCAGAAAGAACAGCGGTCCGCCCGATCCGACTCCGACATCGAGTTTCAGCCCGTGATAGGTTTCGCCGTTGGTGTAGCCGCCGCCCGCTGATGTGCGCCCCCAGCCTTCGCGGTATTCGCGCGCCATTTCGGATTGGGACGCCCAACCGGTGTGATAAACCTCCGCCGGAATCGGATGTGTGGGAGATGCGACCGCCAGTAAATACGTGATCATCGTCTCATTCCAGCCGATCAAGCGGTGATTGATGTGCCATTCGTAATCCGCCGACCAATGCCAATACAGATAAGCGGGATCGGCGGGGTTGCGATACCAATCCCATTCGACGCTTTCCCATAGGCGTGTGATCGTCTCGCGGATGCGGCGTTCGTCGTCGGTGTCGCGGTCGAAGTATTGGCGTGCGGCAAGCAAGCCGTGAATCATGAACGCGGTTTCGACCAGATCGCCGCCGTTATCGTATTTGCCAAACAGCGGGATCGTCTTGCCCGTGCGTCCATCCATAAAATGTGACCATACACCGTGATAGCGGTCGGCGGTTTCAAGAAAATGCAGCGCCTTGTGCATCCGCTCGATGACCTGCTCACGGGTGAGAAAACCGCGCTCGACGCCGACGAGCCATGCCATCACACCAAAGCCGGATGCGCCGAGCGCGACCAGATTCGGATCGCCGGGGATGGTCTCAAGCGCGAGTCCTGCATCTGGGTGGGCGAACTCCCAGTAATGGCGCAGATGCGCTTCCTGCACCATCGTGAGCAGTTCGTCATCGTTGAATGGGTGCGTCTGCGCGCTGATCGTTTGCGTAGGCGCGGACTCTTGATAGGCTTGATTGACGGCGGTCACGCGGAAGTAATGTTCGCCGTGTTGATCCACGCGGGCGGCGAAGCGGTGAAAGGTCGGGTTTTGAATGCCAACCGCCGTAAACGTCGCACCGTCGCGGGACGCGTAGATCACGACGTATTCGACATTCGGATCAGTAATCGGATTCCACATCAAATCGATATGCCGATCACAGCCCTTCGCCGTAAGTCCGCTCGGCGGCTGAACAGGTGCGCTTTCCTTGAGCGTCCGCACCTTGATTTCATCAATGTAGAGCGTGTGCGGGATTTGATCATCGATGCTTTGCCGGAAACCGACGCGGTTGAGGTCGCCGTAATCGGTTGTGCTGGTCGAAGTCCCAAACGCCGTGAACGGAATCGTCAGGTAAACCCATTGGTGCGCGGGCAGTTGATCGATCACATGATGCAGCCAAACTGAGCCGCCCCAACCGTTATTTCGCAGTCCCAAATGTAGAATGGGGAGGGCGTGACCGACGATTGTATCTTCGCTGTATACCCACATACACAGGTGATCGCCTTCGGCGCGGACATCGCGCCCACGCCATTCATCGATCAGAATTTCGGCTGACCATTCGCCGCCGCGCATCGACTTCCACGAAAGTTCAAGCGCATTCGGCGGGCTGATCCAATGTTTGTGGGTCACGGGAAGGCGATTATTGACGGTTTTGACTTCGCTCGGTGCGCTGACGAGTATCCGCGATGCGCTGTGATGGGTCGCGGTCAGACTATTATCAAAAACGAGATGCGAATAGTAAGAAAGATCAAGGCTCACGGGTTTTTCCTGCCTGCTCACTTGTTCATCGAGGTGATCACAAGGTAACAGGTTTTTAGGTTCTCGCTAGTCCGGTATGGTTCTATTGTTTAGACAAGGTGCTCCCCCTACAATTTGAGTTGGATTATCTATCCCAGAGTCAATTCCTCATGATTCCAGCGCGTTTTAGCGGTTTTCCCTTCGTAGCGCCGCCGCCCTTCGCCCACTAGACACAGGGCAGTCGGCAGCATTCTTAAATTTCCCGTCACGCTGTGCTGACGTGGTTGAGTTCATCCTGCATTCTGCCCGCTGATCGGTTTCGCGGCGGACGTTTACCGCGTCCTGCATTCAACTCTACTGATGCAACAAGGGCAAAACGACAAATGCGGAGAATTCAACAGCTCCAGCCGAACGGTTTATGGTTGGTGACGAGCGCGGCGATCATCTGGGGAACGATCGGCGTTGCTACACGGGCAATCTACGAAAGCGATACCACGACTTCGTTGTTCATTAACTTGGCGCGGATGCTCATCGCCGCGCCAATTCTCATGGCGGCAAGCTGGCACATGCTCGGTCGCAAGATGTTCGCTGTGAGGCGGCGCGATCTGGGAATCATGCTGCTCACCGGGCTGCTGCTCGCGGTTTCTCATGCAGCATACTTCGCATCGATCCGCTATTCCGGCGTGACAATTGCCACGCTGCTGACGATCTGCATCGCGCCGCTGGTGGTCACAGTCGGTTCGGTCTTGCTTAAGTTTGAAGCGCTGACCGGACGCACGGTGATCGCGCTGGTGTGCGCGCTGACCGGAAGCGTGATGCTCGTCGGTTTTAACCCGACGGATACGGCACAGCCTGCGCTTATGACGGGTTCGATCTTTGCTTTAATCGCCGCCGTCAGTTATGCGGGCGTGATTCTATGTGGGCGCTTTCTTGCGTCCGGCTATCATCCAGTTCAGGTGACGGCGATCACGTTCGGCGCGGGAACAATCGTCCTGTTAGTGATTAACCTTGTGAGCGGAATCACCGCTGTGCACACGCCGCAAGGCTGGCTGATGATCGTGTATCTGGGGCTTGTGCCAACCGCGCTGGCGTATTGGCTGCTGCAGTCGGGCTTGCGATCTGTTTCCGCGACGACTGCCAGCATCGTGAGTATGCTCGATCCGTTGGTCGCGGCGGTGCTGGCATGGGTGCTGTTTGGTGAAAGGCTTGCTCCTGCCGGGATCGGCGGCGCGGTGCTGCTCCTCCTCAGCATCTTTCTGCTGTCGGTTCGCGTGAACGCCGAAACCCAATAAGCCCTGAGAGGGAATCGCGCGGTTGCTTTACCCGAAAAGCGTACATATTTAGGGAATGGGTAACGTGGCTTGCTCCCCTCAACCGAGTTCGGTTGAGGGGAGACGAGCGAAGCGAGTGGGGGAGGGGTTATGAAACGCGAAGAACTTACTCGAGATCGCTTCTTGCGTTAGTTCCGTTCGAGAGGCAGCCCGGACTGCATCCACCCAAGCGTACCGCCGACGATGTTGTACACCGTCTCAAAACCTTTTTGACCGAGCAGCGCTGCCGCCGATTGCGAACGGCTTCCTGTTGCGCAGATCACCGCAACGGGATGAGTTAAGTCGAAACCACCCACTTTGTGCGCAAATTCGCCAAGCGGGATCAGCCGCGCACCGGGGACGTGTCCTTGTGCGTATTCCCATGTTTCGCGCACATCGACCACCAGCGGCGGATTTTCCTTCGCCAGCAGATCGCTTAATTCCTGTGCGTCAATGTCGCGCACGTCGCCTGCCGTCGTCGGCAAGCCGAGCGCTTCCCACTGCGCGAGGCTGTCCGCCAGATACCCCGCGATTTGATCGTATCCCACGCGGGCGAGGCTGTAGACCGCCTTGATGTAGTCTGCTTCGTTCTCAACCATCAACACGAGACGAATATCCGGCGGCAGCACAAAGCCGATCCGGTTGCTCAGTTGATCGTCCGCTTCCATATGTACCGCGCCGGGGATGTGCTTCGCCTTGAACGCGGCTTTCGAGCGTAAATCGAGCAGCGCCGCGCCCTGACGGAAAATCGAAACGGCGTCTTGTGTGCTTAAGCCGCGCGGCTGCACATCACCGAGCGGACGTGGTCCTTGACGGTTGATCTGCTTGATGCGCTTGAAGTTCCCCGGCTGTTCCGGTAGCCCGGAGATCGCAAACTCAACATAGTCATCGTGATCATGAATTTGCAGCGCCGGGTTGTGATGCCGTTCGTAGCCCATCGTCGTTGACAGCACCGATCCAATCGACTTGCCGCACAGCGACCCCGCGCCGTGACCGGGGAGGATCATCACACCATCGTTGAGCGTCAAATATTCGTCTTTTAAGCTGGTGAACATTTGACCCGCCAGCCCGCGCGCGGCTTCGATGCCGACCAGATCGGGGCGTCCGGCGTCACCGACGAACAGGGTATCGCCCGTCATCGCCATCCAAGGTTCATCGGCGCGTGTTTTGTCGACCACCAAAATCGTCAGGCTCTCCGGCGTGTGACCGGGGGTGTGCCGCATCCGCAGTTCAACATTGCCCAGTGTGATCACGTCGCCGCCTTTGAGCGCCTGATGCGCAAAGCCCGCGTTTGCCGCCTCGTGAACATAAATCTTTGCGCCCGTCCGTTCAGCGAGATCCGTATTGCCGGAAACATGATCGGCGTGCAGGTGCGTTTCGATGATGTGAGTAATCGTCATGCCATGTTCGGCGGCGGTATCGAGATATTTGCGAATATCACGGTCGGGGTCGATCACCGCCGCAACACCCGCGCCTTCGCACCCAACCAGATACGATGCGCAGCCCAAACCGGGGATGAAAAACTGCTGAAGATACATAGAGTTTCCTTTCCTTAACTGACCACTAAACCCATCAACTTAGGGAGATTGTCGTAGAGTAGAAACAATGCCAGCGCGATCACGAACACTGCGAACACGCGGCGCAGCACCATCGGATTCAAGCGTTTGCCGAGCCGAACCCCTGCAAATGTGCCGACCAATCCGGCGGTGACAAAGGCGGCGATCAGCGTAAAATCAACCGTGAAGCTCTCTAAATGTCCAAGAAAGCCCGCCGCGCTGTTCATGGCGATGATGATCAACGATGTGCCGACTGCGTGGTGCATCGGCAGCCCGATCAGCATCACCAGCGCCGGAACGATCAAGAAACCGCCGCCTACGCCGAGAATGCCCGTCACTACGCCGATTGCCGCCCCGCCTGCTGCGACTTTCCACAAGTGCACGGTCTCCTGCTCGGTCGATTGCGCGCTGTTTTTTCCGCGTAGGAGCAGCACCGCCACCACGAGCATCAGCATCGCGAGTGCGACCATGAGCAGACTCGGCGGAAGCTGTTTGGAGATGCCCGCCGCCAAGTACGCCGTGATCATGCCGACTCCGCCAAAGACGACGGCGACACGCCAGTTCAGCGTGCCTTGTGCGCGGTGAAAATACGCGCCCATCAAGCTGTTCGCGCCGACGATTGCCAACGATGTCGTGACCGCGCTTTGCGGCGACTGCCCGACCAAGTACACAAGCGCGGGAACGGTGAGGATTGAGCCGCCGCCGCCGAGCATGCCGAGCGACGCGCCGATTGCAAAGCCGATAAGCAGATCAAGCAGAATGGGTGACATAACGAGCGATCATCTGGCTAAAACGGTTGGTTGAAAGCGTCTCTACTGTAATTGGGGAGTGTGTTTCCAAGTTAGCATCAATCGTTTAGACTTGAGCATAAGCCGCGCTTATGTCTTTTGGGAGACTGCATGATCGACCTTCACAAACTGCATGTGTTTCACATCGTTGCTCAAGAGGGGAGTTTCAGCGCGGCAGCCGAACGCCTTTATATCACGCAGTCCGCCGTCAGCCAGCAGATCAAAGAATTGGAAGCTGGGTTAGGGCAGACCTTGTTTGAGCGCGGCTGGCGCGGCGTGACTCTGACACCCAGCGGCGAAATCCTTGAAGCAACCGCCGCTCAAGTGTTTGACCTGATCGCGCGGGCAGAAGCGGCGCTGACGGATGTCGCGCAGCTCACATCCGGCAGGATCACGATCAGCGCGACACAAGGCGTAAGCGCGTATCTTGCGCCGCTGTGGATGCAGGAATTCCGCGCAGAACATCCGAATTTCACAGTCGTGTTGAATACCGGAGTGACGGGAAAGATCATCGATGATGTATTGGCGCATCGTAGCGATCTCGGCGTGATTGAAGGTGAGCTTGAGGATACGCTGCCGCCGCGCTTAGGGCATCTCGTGCTTGACGAGATCGAGCAAATTCTCGTCGTCGGCTTCAAGCATCCGTTTTGGGAGCGGGATCGGGTTGGTCTCGCTGAACTCAGCAGTCAATCGTTCATCATGCGCCAGCAGCAGAGTCAATCGCGCATTTGGTTGGAACGCATGCTCAAGCGTGGTGGGATTGATCCGCGTGTTGCCGCAGAGTTTGATAACTTTGAAGCGATGAAGCGCGCGGTCGCCGCCGGTACATGTGTCGCGGTACTGCCGCCGTATGTGATTGAAGGGGAACTCAAACAGCATTTGCTCCATGCTGTTCCTGTAGAAGGTAAGCCGCTCGTGCGTGAACTGAAGTTGGTCTGGAACCGTGATACGCAGACATCGCCCATCACGCGGCGCTTTTTATCGTTCCTTAGCCAACATTATCCGGCAGTTCAGCCGCTTCTCAGACCGATTACATAAGTTTTGCTTATGCCAAGCAATAAGCAACTGCTTGGAACTGAACGGACGCAAGTCCGGTTAGCATTGTTTGACTCCAATCATGAGTAGGGCAAGGGTAACAACTATGGCTCAAGTTAATCTCGCAGCTTCCATCACATCGCGCCGCTGGCGGCTTCCGCTGATCCTCATGATCGTGCTGGCGGGCGTGATGCTGTTCAGCGCTTCATGCGCGCCCGCCGCTCCGGCTGAAGGCGCGGCAGTTTCCGATATTTCTCCTTCGGAATATCAATCGCAGTATATCAGCACTGCGGCTGATCATCTGTTGATTGATGTTCGCACGCCGGAGGAATTCGCCAGTGGGCATATCGCTGGGGCGATCAATATTTCCGTCGAGACGATTGCTGATCGCCTAAACGAAATCCCACAGGGGCAAACGCTGGTGCTTTACTGCCGCAGTGGAAACCGCAGCGCACAAGCCGCTCAGATTTTGGCAGAAGCGGGGTACACTGATATTCATGATCTCGGTGGAATCAATGATTGGGTCAGTCAAGGCTATCCAACGGTTCAGTAAATCAAGCAGCATAAACGAGAGAACCCATGAATCTGCTCAAGAGTTTGTTAGGCGGCGGCGGTGACGGCGGCGCATCACACCTGAATGCTGCCGAAGCGCGCGAACGCATCAACAGCGGCGAACCGCTGTATATTCTCGATGTGCGTGAGACAGAAGAATTCCGCGCGGGGCATTTGCAGAATGCGCACTTGATCCCGCTGAATCAGTTGTCAAAGCGGATGAATGATCTGCCGAAGGACAAAGACATCTTGTGCGTATGCGCGTCGGGTTCGCGCAGTTCGATGGCGACCCGGATGCTGCGAAACGCGGGCTACCGTGCGATTAATCTGCGCGGCGGGATGTTTGGCTGGCAGAGTGCCGGGTATCCCATCAAACGGTAAGTTTCACGCGTGATAACAAAGCGGGCGCGGCTCAACACACGCCCGCTTTTTATTTGCGAAAAACTACTTCGCCCTCATGCGGTTGTTTCTCGCATTGTGTTCGAGTTCCGCCAGCCCAAGCCCTTCGAGCAGGGGCGGAATATACATTCCAAAGCGCCCCCGCAGACCTTTTTTCAAACCATACCAGCCGCCAATAGGATTACTTGGCGAACGCCCCCACGCTTCAACCGTGCCGTCTTTCGGTTCTTTCTGTTCATCGGCGCTGCCGAGTTCGATCCAATCGCCGTGCTCTTTCAGCATCTTGTGGAGGTCTTCGATACAGCGCAGATCGTAATGCAAAACGGTTGTGCCGACCGTGCAAACGAGGATCGGCGGGTTGTGGCTCTCATCCTTATAGAGCGTATATTCGGATGTAAGCGGCGGGGTTTTGAGCACCCAAGGATCGTCTTTCGTGCCAGCGCCTTTGAAGTCGGGCTGAGTCATGGTAGTCCTTTCTCGTCGAAAATACGCGTGCTAGGATGTACGTTCCGCTTCGGCTTTCAGATCAGCGGCGTAGCGCTCAAACACAGGGCGAAAATCCGGCAGCGAACCGGCGATCATCGGCAGCATCAAACCGGTGAACGTCTCGACCATCGTAAAATCAGATGAACCATCGGCGCGTTTGCTGATCGTATAGCTTCGCACGCCTTTGAACATCGGCGCTGCGCCGTCCTGCCACACTAACATTTTACCCGGATCCGCTTTGGTTACTTTCAAGT
The DNA here is from genome assembly GCA_026645745.1 of Anaerolineae bacterium. Classification (GTDB taxonomy): domain Bacteria; phylum Chloroflexota; class Anaerolineae; order Aggregatilineales; family Phototrophicaceae; genus Flexifilum. The sequence continues at coordinate 11,997 of JAPKMU010000012.1, forward strand.
TGAATGTGCGCTTTGGATCAGCCGTTGTTTTCAGCGAGATCGTCTGACCCAACGCGATGACCCCCGATACCTCCTTCACGGTCGAATTCCAGCGTGGGAACGCACTTGCATCGGTCAAAATCGCCCAAATGCGTTCCGGCGTCGCTTTGATGTGGATGCTCACAGCGACGGACATCCTAAACGCTCCCTTTGTTTTGACTGCCTTGCCGTCGGTCTGCATCGTCTGAGAACTCCTTGGACTCTGTGAGGACTCTCGTGTAACGACGCGGGACGATAAAAGGATGCGCTCGATTCGAGAATTGGTATACTTTCGCTAGGCAAATCTTGCATGACCGCTGACACATTAGGAGATCATCCGGTGACGCTGATCCACATCAGCCAGCAATCATTTGGCAGCCTCGTCGAGCAGTACGAACGCGAACTCCGCGTTCACTGCTACCGGATGCTTGGCACGCTTCATGATGCGGAAGATATGGTACAGGAGACATTTTTGCGCGCTTGGAAGCGGCGCGAAACCTTCACCGAGAATATTTCACTGCGGGCATGGCTGTACAAGATTGCGACCAATGCCTGTTTAGATGCGCTCAAAAAACAGCGGCGGCGCGTGATCCCGGTTACGTTGGGCGACTCTGCCAGCGCTGATGCGCCAATCCCGCCCTCCGTCACTGATCCGATCTGGCTCGATCCCTACCCGGATGAACTGCTGCCCTTCGGTGATGCGACCCCGGAACAACAGGTGATCGCCCGTGAACATATCCGAATCGCGTTTGTGGCGGCGCTCCATGTGCTGCCGCCGCGACAGCGCGCTGTTTTTCTGTTAAGTGATGTGCTTGACTGGCATTTGAGCGAAATCGCCGCACTCTTGGAGACAACGGTTTCGGCGGTCAAAAGTGCGCTCCACCGGGCGCGTGTATCTATCGAAGCGTACCGCGCAGAGGGGATGACGGCTTCTCCAGATGATCCCACCTTACAGAAGAAATTAGATGCCTACGTGTGTGCATGGGAATCTGCCGATGTGGACGGCTTAATTGCTCTGCTGCGCGACGATGCGACCTTCAGTATGCCGCCGATCCCGTCATGGTATCGCGGCGTGGACGAGATTCGCCGCTTGGTCGCCAAGACGATCTTCAGCGGCGCGGCAGCGGGGCGCTGGCGTTTGATCCCCACCCGCGCCAATGGGCAAATTGCTTTTGGACTGTATCGCGCGGCGGATACAGGGGGTTATGCAGCATATGGGATTCAAGTGGTCACGGTGACGGGCGGTGCGATCACGGATATTCTCACGTTTCGCGTGCCAGCGCTCATGCCGCATTTCAATCTTCCTGCGTCTCTTGGATAAGCTCCCCCGAAAGTTGGGAAATACTCATTAGGACAACAGACTCATGCACGTATCGCTGACAGAATTGGAACAGGTCACACTGCGCGCACTGGCACGGGCGGGATATCCCGCCGATGAGGCGGAAACCATTCGTAAAGTGCTGATGTACGCGCAGACACGCGGTAACAATCAGGGAGTCGTCAAGCTGATCGGCGCGGGAATGCCGCGTCATGCGCAAGCGCAGCCGCCGCGCATCGTGCGCGATCACAAACTTGCAGCGCTGATCGACGGCGGAAAATCGGTCGGTATGGTTGCGATGAGTTACGCACTTACGGTGGTGATCGAGAAGGCTCGTGAACACGGTATTGGAATCGTCGGGACGAACAACACAAACACATCCACCGGGGCGATTGGGTACTACGTTCATGAAGCCGCGAGACAAGGCTTCATCGCGTTCGCTTTTTCAGGGTCGATGGAATATGTCGCCATGCACGGCGCTTATGAACCGCTGTTGGGGACAAATCCACTGGCGATTGGAATCCCCAGTGATGACACGCCGATTGTTTTTGATATGGCGACGGCAGCGATGGCGCGATACGGCATTATCGAAGCGAAAACTGCCGGAAAAACACTCCCGCCGGATGTCGCTTATGATGCGAACGGACAGCCAACCATCGATCCGGCGGCAGCATTGAGCGGCGCGATCCGCACCTTTGGCGGTTATAAAGGCGCTGCGCTCTCATTGATTGTTGAGATACTGACGCACCCCCTCGTCGGAACCTCACCGGAAGCGCATGGCAAGAAAACTGATGTAGGGAATCTCATGATCGCGTTTGATCCTGAACTCTTGGGCGATAGGGCGGAGTTCACACGGCGCGTGTCGGTGCTCATGCGGCGGGTGAAAAATACACGCAGACTCCCCGGCGTTGACGAAATTCTCGTCCCCGGCGAGCGGGGAAATCGTATCGCGGAGCAGGTGAACACAACGGGCATGATCGAAATCGAGGAGAGTTTATGGAACGCGCTCAAACAAGCCGCATTTTAGAATCGATCACCGTTCCCACCCTGCTCTTAAACGAGCGGCGTGCGCGGCGCAATATCGCACGTATGGCGGAAAAATGCCGCCGCAGTGGAACTCAGCTTCGCCCGCATTTCAAGACGCATCAATCGGCGGCAGTCGGGGAATGGTTTCGCGCTGAAGGCGTGACAGCGATCACCGCGTCGTCGGTACGAATGGCGGCATACTTCGCGGAACACGGCTGGAATGATATTACGGTCGCGTTTCCGGTCAACTGGCGCGAAATTGACGCGATCAATGCGCTGGCGGCGCGAATCACGCTCGGTTTGTTGGTTGAATCGCTCGAAACGGCGGATTTTTTGCGCGAACGTCTGACGCATCCGGTGGATGTCTGGATCGAGATCGATTCGGGAACACCGCGCACCGGCATCTTGTGGAGCGAAACGGAACAAATCGCGGCGCTGGTGGATCGACTCCGCGATCACGCGCTGATCCGGCTGCGCGGGCTGCTTTCGCATCATGGTTCATCGTATGGCTGCCGGGGAGAGGTGCAGCTAAAAGCCGCATGGACGCACTCCATCGAGCGGCTGCTCGGCGTGCGCGCGGCGCTTGCCGAACGCGGAATCAGCGGACTCAACGTCTCGCCGGGGGATACACCTTCGTGTAATGTCGTGGAAGATTTCAGCGGGCTTGACGAGATTCGTCCGGGCAATTTTGTCTACAATGATCTGATGCAGGTGATCAACGGTTCGGCATCCGAAAAAGAAGTCGCGGTCGCGGTCGCGTGCCCGGTTGTTTCCAAACATGCCGAGCGCTTACAGATTGTGGTCTACGGCGGCGGGGTGCATCTGTCGAAAGATTCATTTGTCGATCAACAGGGGCGCACCACGTATGGCGCGGTCGCATTCCCGACAGACGACGGATGGAGCGAAAGCATCCCCGGTGCGTGGGTAAAATCGCTCAGTCAGGAACACGGCGTGATCCAGTGCGACGCGGAGACATTCGACCGGGTGAACCTTGGTGATCTCCTGATCGTGATTCCCGTGCATTCGTGCATGACCGCTGATTTGCTCAAGCACGCGGTTACGCTCACGGGAGATACTATCGATATGCTTGTCTTAACAGCGGGTGATTAAAGCATATGGCAGACGAAATTGCACGAATTTTGAAACATCAGCGGGTGGTGGTGCTGGATGGTGCGCTGGCAACAGAACTGGAGCGGCGCGGGTGTGACTTGAATGATCCGCTGTGGTCGGCGCGGGTGTTGATCGAACAGCCGGACTTGATCCGCGCCGTGCACGCCGATTATTTCGCGGCGGGGGCGGACTGCGCGACGACGGCGAGTTATCAAGCCACGTTTGAAGGATTCGCACAGCGCGGGATCGGCACGGACGAAGCCGACCGCCTGATCCGCTTGTCGGTGACGCTGGCGCGTGAAGCGCGGGATGCTTTTTGGAGCGATCCCACGAATCACGTTGGGCGCGCACGTCCGTTTGTCGCGGGATCAGTCGGTCCTTACGGGGCGATGCTGCATGATGGCTCGGAGTATCGCGGTGATTATACGCTCACGGTTGATGAACTGATCGCGTTTCATCGCCCGCGCATGAAGGTCTTGATCGATGCCGGAGCGGAGTTGATCGCGTGCGAGACGATCCCCAACTGGACGGAAGGGCAAGCGCTGGCGCGGCTGATCACTGAATTTCCGGGCGTGTTCATGTGGATCAGCTTCAGCGCGAAAGATGGCGAGCACATCAGCAGCGGTGAACGCTTTATGGACTGCGTCAACGTGTTGAGCGATCACCCACAAGTTGCGGCAGTGGGGATCAACTGCACGCCGCCGGAATACATCACAGCGTTGGTCACAGCGGCGGCGCGCGAAACCTGTAAACCGATCCTCGCGTACCCCAATTCCGGTGAAGTTTACGATGCGGACACGAAAACATGGCACGGACAGTCATGCGGCGATTTCAGCCAGCAGGCGCGCGAATGGGTCGCGGCGGGGGCGAAGGGGATCGGCGGATGCTGCCGCACCACGCCGGAACATATCCGCGAGTTGGCGGCAGTCATCCGGACGTAGGCTGCGGCGGTGTATACGCAAGCCAGTTCGGGTCAACACAGTTGTCCCAGTCATCCATGTGATACGTTCGCCATTTGGTGTGATGATCCCGCTCCTTCAATTGAACACAGCGATCACGCCAATAGAAAGCGATGCGCGCGGCATCAGCGTTGTAAGCGTTCAGGATGTCTTGAATATCGGACGGCTCGAACTCATCAAGATGCCAGTACGAAATGTCTGATTCGAGCCCGCGTGTCGCGGTTGTTTGTGTCGGCATCACCGGATCTATATCCATGAGCAGACTGCACCGATCATTTCCGGCGTAGTAACTTCCTGTTATTCGAAGCGTCCAAGAATCCAGTGACTTCTCCCAAGCGTAGTCCGCAGTATCAAGTTGAACTCCGCCGGGCTTCCACGTGATTTCGAGCCTGTCAAATCCGTAGCGGGAGCGAATCGCGCCGTGATTCGGGCGCCGCAGCGAATCTTCTTTTGCCGTGATCCACCCGATTATGTCGTGATCGCCACCGTCGTTGAAATTGCACCACCAAATCGCATCAAGGAGTTCTGCGTATTCGTCCCAAACATCTTGAACGCCACCTGTCCCAGAATACTTCCCGCCGAGTTGAATATCCGTGACGAAAGTGGTTTCGTGCTGGCGAACGAATACAGGGACGTGATAGCTCATACCGTCCCATGTCAGCAGTTGATTGAGGATTTCGCCTACCTTCAGATACTCACGAATCGGCAGCTTGGGGATCAACCGGATAAACCCAGTCCCAATATTTGCCATGTGTGATCCCTCCAAGTGACAAGTATCCTGTTAAAGTCATAATGAGACGATCAGCGCCAAACGCATGTATGATTTAAAACATTGGTATATTTGCTCGACCTCTTTACGCTTGCTTAACGAATAAGCTTGAATAAATACTACATCATTCGTCATATGATTAGCGACGTTTGACGTTTGAGCGAAGTTTGATTATAGTCAAATCTAGATTCAGTATGTGGAGGTGGTTGATGCCGTCGATTCAGCTCCAAGTAACGAATGATGACAATTCGGTTGATGAGTACATTGGTCAGCTGGCGGAATTTCTCCGCAAAGATTTGCATAAGTTAGGGGCTGACAGCGTGGAAACGCCAAAAGCCGCCGATGTTCCCGGCGCACGCGGAGGAGAAGAAATCCTTGGCGTTCTCCTCGTCACGTTCGGTCCTACGTTCGTAGCGCAGTTCCTCGGCTTTATGAAAGATTGGATTTTGGCAAAGCGCAGCCGCACCATTAAGGTCAAGTTCAAGTCTGACAGCGGCGCGGAAACTGAGCTTGAGGTCAGCGCCGATACCAAGCCCCAAGATGTCGAACGGGTACTTGCAGCTATGAAAAGCACCCTCGGATAACCACACGGACGATGAAGATTCATGGCAAAGCGTGCGCTTTTAATAGGAATTAATACATTCGAGTTTGCGCATTGGCCATCGCTTAAGAAAGCAGAGGCGGATGCGCATGCCGTCGCCGCATTAATGCGCGATCCAACCATTGGTGATTACGATGAAGTGACGGTGATGGGGCATAAGCCCGATCATACCCGAACCGAGCTTGCACGCGCGATCTACCGCTTGTTTGCAGATGCGACCCGCGACGACACGGTGCTGCTCTTTATCGCTAGTCACGGTGAGTTTGATCAAGAAACGCAGGGCTATCACATCATCGTTCGTGAAACCGATGATTTCGCGTTTGCTGCCACTGGAATCTCAGCGCAGTTCATCCGTGACCGAATGAAAGCATCGCGGGCAGAGAGACAGTTCGTCATTTTGGATACCTGCCACAGCGGCGCATTCTTTGAGGGTCCCGGGGCGCGCGGCACTGATAATCAAGCGATTTTACCGCTTGAACTAAAAGAAGCCGTTAGTGGTACGGGGCGGGTTGTGATCCCATCGTGCGAAGCGCATCAGCTTTCCTATGAGAATGAGGATGGGTTTGAATTATCCAACTTCACGCATCATCTTGTAGAAGGCATACGAACCGGGAATGCGGATACAAGCAAAGACGGTTGGGTTGACGTAGAAGAACTGATTGCATACGTCGAACGGAAACTTGATGCGTCAAAAATGAAGCCCAAATACTGGATCGCTGAGGGGCAGCCTCAAGGGAAACTGCTTCTGGCGAAGAATCCAGCCCTCCTACAGCAAAAGCGCCTTACACAGTCGGTGTTGCAAGCCGTCGATCAATTGGAACGACCCGTCAGAAAAGCGCATATTGTGACGTATTTACAGGACGAATTTGAAGCAGAGCGCATAGAAGCAAAACTGCAGGAGCTGATCGCTCAAGGATTTGTAGAGCCATGGTTTGGACTTGACAATCATGTATTGACCCCGAAAGGGCGAAATGCCTTGTGATTCGTATTCCCTCACCCCATCTATGGGTGTCTCTAAGCAATTGGAGGAATGATGCCGCGTTACTTTCATGATCAGCCGATCAGCAATACCGCAGAGGACAAACTTTGGGGAGAGAAAGCGGAAGTTCGCAAAGAACTCTCAAGTATTGCCTCAACCATCGCAAAGGCGTTAACCGCACCTCAACCCGCCTTTGCGCTGACGTTCGCAATCTACGGACGTTGGGGGATGGGAAAAAGCAGTGCGTTGGGGATCATCCGCGACGAAGCGCTTGCACGCGCTAAGGCGAAAGCGCAAGCGGCTGGACGAGACCCAAATGATGCGAACCGCCTAAAGTTTGCTCAATACAATGCGAACCGGTATGAAGTTTTGTACCGGCAGCAGAAGTTCCGGGCACGCGCGTCCGTCGGATTGGAAATGCTTCGCGGGATTGCAGGCGGTACCGATGACCAACTGCTTGATCTCCTCGCCACCCAGATGCCGCATTTTACAATGGGGGAAAGCCTCGACGAACACGGGCGACCAGACCGAATTGCGGTTCAAATCTCCATTAAGCTTCAGCGGTTGATTCAAACCCTGAGCAACGTCTACGACTTCGACAACATCCTTCAGCAGCTCTTGATTGGTAGGGTTCATTCCAAAGAGACATCAGGTGTACTGGTGGTCTTTGTCGATGATCTGGATCGCTGCGAAATCGACTTTGTTTGGGAAGTTTTGACTGCCATTCAGCAGTTCAGCAGCATTCGCAATGTGTTCTTCATTCTTGCGGTTGATCCTGAACATCTGCGCAAAGCGATCCGTGCGCGCCCCGGCGGTCTGGAAAGCCCCGATTTTGCACTCGAGAAATATATCCAGCACTCCATCACGCTTCCAGAGGTCGATGAGGGTCGTATGAGTCGTTATCTCGATGGGCTGCTGGAAGAGAAAGACGAAGAAGATGGTGATGGTGATCAAGTTGTCGCGCTTCTAAAAGACAATGTTCGGCTCCTCGTCACCGGGTTGAATGCGCAGACGCCTCGTTCAATTAAACGATTTGTCAATGAAGTTCGTGGTGATATCACGAACGCTGTTGCCAACATTCAAAGCGATACGGAACGCCGTCGTCGCGTTAAAGCGCGTATCCTGCGCTACACATGGCCCGATTTCTATTACGGCTATTACCAGCCAAGCCAAGAAATTCCGGATAAGCGGTTTGCTTTCCAGACGCTGGAAACGACCTGCAAGAACTTCGCGGCTGACCGTGATGAACGCCGTCTGAAATTTGAACTGGAACGGCTCTCACAGCAAACGTCAGATATGTGGGCGGATGTGGTTACCCCTGCCCTTGCGCGTTACTTAGGACAGCCGCCGCTGTTTTTCGGTTCAGCTCCGGAAGAACGCCCGAAAGCGACATTCTACGAACAAGCGCAGCAGTACGCTGCACCGAATACCGAAGCTGATGTGCGCGAAGAACATACCCCATCGCGCCCAGCGGAATCGATCACACCAGAACAAATGCGTGCCCAACTTCGTCAACTGCGTTTGGAAGTGCAAGCTGCCAAGACACTCGATGAACAGCTTCAACACGCACAGACCGCGTTTGAAATCGTTGAGAGCAACCCACAGGTTGCTGCCCAGATCGGTCGTTATACCACCGCTGAAATGGGCGACATTGCCGCGACTTTCGTCTCCAACGAAGCGCCGATTGACCTTTCACCATTGTTTGAAGTCTCGCTGCGCTACACGACGCCGCCCGAAATCTTCGTCAACAACGCGTTCCGCTACATTGCATGGATCGTAGCGCGTGAGAAGATTGGGCTGTACGAGCGTGCCCGCGAACTGCTCAACATTCTCGATCAACCGCCTTACAACACCATCCGCCGCGATCAAATGCAGCTCCTCAAGATCGGTCTTGGCTTGCAAATGGCGAAAACCGATCCGTCGTCTGCTCCTACTACAGACTTCACCGCTGTGCTGGATGCGTTCATGCAAGACCCAACCGATCAGCGCAAGTTCGTGACGGCGATGGGCGCATTGATGCAGCAAAAAGATTACGCGAACCTGCTGCCGTATGCGCGGCGTCGTATTGAAGCGACATCGACTGCCGACGAAGCGTATAACGCACTCCGCATGGCGGCGGACGGTTTGGCGGAATCGGATGCTGAAGAGGACGAGAGCGCTTCGATGGAGTTGTACCGCTTCATGCTCGACTACTGCATTTGCAACAGTCAAGAAGCGTCGGACGACGAATACGCGATTCGCTTGAACTACGGCAATATGCTTTACAAAGCCGACTACGACGACGAAGCCGGACGCCACTACTTCCGCGCTTACGAGCAGCGTCCGAACGAACCGTTCATCCGCAACGCGTACTCGAACTATCTTGGACGCGCACGCCGCCCCGACTTGGCACTCAAAGTTTCGCGTGGGGAGCCGATCAGCGAAATGGTGCTGATCCCTGTCGACAAGACGATCCCCACCAACTTTATCGACGCCGACAAATGGTGGATGAGCATCCCGCACTTCCAATCCCGCTGTTCCTAGTTTTAGCAGCACGATCTCTAGGCAGGGTTGGCGAACGTCGCCAGCCCTGTTTTTTTGTTGACGCTGCGCCCCTTATGGAAACAGGCTTTTTCCACCTGCGATCAAGGCGTACAATGCGGCGCACCGTAACCCCGAATCTTGAAAGGTTGTTCCTCGATGACAAGCCGCAAACGAAAGGCTGCCGCTGACTTCCTTGCTATGGCGGCGGCGTACATGCGCACCTCCGAAAATGCGATTCTTTTGACGCTGTCGGCAGCGCTTGGGCTGTTGATTGGTCTCGCAATCTGGATGTTTCAACAAGGGATTACGCTGTTTTCTAGCGTGTCTCAACAAGCACAGTCCGCGATTTCCCCGGTATTGGGTGCAGTTTCCATTGTGATCACGCTGGCGCTTGCCGGTGCGCTGGTTGGCTGGATCATGGATCGGTTCATCGGGCATGAGCGTCATCACGGCGTCGCGGGTATCGTAGAGGCGGTCGCGCTGGCGGGTGGGCGACTGCGCTACAGACGGATGCCATTTAAGGCGCTGGCGTCGGCACTTTCGCTTGGCGCTGGCGCATCCGTAGGACCGGAAGACCCCAGCGTGCAAATTGGTGCAAACCTCGGCTCTTGGTTTGCGCGGGTGTTTCGCACACATGAAGACCAAACGCGGATATTGGTGGCGGCGGGTGCTGCCGGTGCGATTGCGGCGGCATTTCGCGCACCAATCGCAGGGGTATTCTTCGCGCTTGAGGTCATCCTCAACGGTGCATTTGAAACGCGCTCATTTGGTGTGATCGTACTCGCGTCGGTTGTGTCGTCCGCAGTAACACAGGCGATTCAACCACACGCCGAGCTTGGACCCTTTAATTATGCGCTTGGCGGCGTTCTCGAAATTGCCCTGTTTATTCCGCTTGGCTTGATCCTTGCTATTGTATCGGTGATCTTCGTGCGCGCCGTGTTTTGGCAGCATGATCTATGGCATAAACATGTTCATCTGCCGCGTCCTGCCCGCACCGCGCTTGCCGGGGCATTGGTGGGTATGGTGGGCATTTTTCTGCCACAAATCATGGGGATCGGGCGCGAGACGATGAGCGGCGTCCTAAACGGTGAACTCCAATTTTCAGTATGGATGCTGTTGATCATCGCGGCGGCTAAAATTTTGATGACCTCTGTCAGCATGGCGGGCGGTTTCGTTGGCGGAATTTTCGCTCCGGCGTTGTTTGTTGGAACGTTGATCGGCAGTCTTTACGCGCAGGTACTCTCCTTATTCATTGACCGAACGAACCTCGGCGATCCTCAAGCGTATGCGATTGTAGGTATGGCGGCGACGATGGCGGGCGTGGTGCGTTCTCCGATCACCGCGATCATGATGGTGTTTGAACTGACCAATGACTATCGCTTGATTCTGCCGATCATGCTGGCGGCGGTGATCTGTGTGGTCTTGGCGGAGCGGCTCGAACCACACGGAATCTACATGAAAAGCTTGATTCGGCAGGGGATTCATCTCGCACAAGGACGCGAGACTGATCTCATGCAAGGGATACTGGTGGAAGAGGTGATGCTTAAGCCCGCGCCCAGTATCTCTGAAACAGCAAGCCTCGTCGAACTCCGCGATGGGTTTAGAAAATATCGCATGAATGCGCTGTGCGTGGTAGATGCCGCCGGATTGCTGTCCGGGATTGTGACGCTAAAGGATTTGCAGCGTGCGTATGTGCCCGCTCAAGAAACAGCCCTGACTGTCTGTGACATTTGTACGCGGCAGGTCGTCACTGTCTCGCATGATCAGCGGGTATGGGATGCGCTTCGGGTGATGAGCGAACATGATGTCGGGCGCGTTCCGGTGTTGAAGCGCGGCACGAAAGAGGTTGTCGGCTTGTTCGGACGACATGGGATTGTGTTAGCCTACAACCTTGCGATCACGCGCAAATTGGAGGATCAGCATTTCGCCCAGCGTGTACGGCTCACCACCCTGACGGGCGGACATGTGGTTGAATACATCGTGACCGATGAATCCCCCGCCGCTGAAAAGAAAATCCGCGATATTGATTTTCCGTCAGACAGCGCGGTGGCAGCAGTCACGCGGCGGGGGCGCTTGATCGTCCCGCGAGGCGACACGACTCTGCATCCGGGGGATGTGGTCACGATTCTCACGGACAGCGATTCCGCTCAGGATGTCGTGCGGTTGTTCGTGCCGGACGCCTAGCCCAGCCGCGCATCGAAGATGCGAAATATCGGGTTTGTGGTAGGCTTTCCTTAAAGCGTGGTTAAGCGCGCTTTGACAAGTCAATAACCGAGTGCTGGTTCAATGGCACGGAGGTTATCAGCATAACCAGAGGAGTAAAGAGCGTGATTCGTCGTATCCAGCATGTGATGTTCCTCAGCCTTGTCTTGTTCGTGCTCGTAGCGGTCGCTCCTGCGATTGCGCAGGAAGGCACGATCACCCTTGATTTTTATTTCCCCGAAGCCAGCGCCAATAACGCGCAGGCGATTTTTGAAGAATACGCGGCGATGTTCAGCGAACAGCACCCGAATATTCAGATCAATGTCGTATATCAGGGGAGCTACACCGATAACCGCACCATCATCCAGTCGCAGCTTGCCGCAGGTGAAGGTCCTGATGTCGCCGTGATGTTGGCGACTGACCTCTTGAGCTTCATCGAAGCGGGGACGATTGTTCCGGCACAGCAGTTCGTCGATGCGTCTGAAGATGGCGAGGCATATGTCGACGGCTTCTTTGATGCGTTCCTGCTCAACAGCATGGATGAAAATGGTCAGCTTTGGGCGATTCCGTTCCAGCGCAGTACACCGATCCTCTACTACAATGCTGATCTGCTCGCTGAAGCAGGAATCGCAGTGCCGACCAACCGTGACGAACTCGCGGCGGCGGCGCAAGCCCTGACAACGGAAGACCGCTGGGGTCTGTGGTATCCGTCGGAAGGCTTCCCGATTTGGATGTTCAGCGCGTTTAACATTGCGGGCGGCGAACCGATGGTCGGTGATGCATTTGATCAGGTGTTTTTCAATACCGAATCGACGGCATCCGGGCTTCAATATCTGCTCGACCTGAGCGGTGAATACGGCGTTATGCCTGCTGGTGCGCTTTCGTGGGGGGATGGTCCGACGATCTTCACGAGCGGTCAAACAGCAATGCTGGCACACACAACGGGCAGTTTGACGCGCATCCTCAACGAAGCGACCTTCACCGTTGGCACGGCGTTCCTGCCGTTCGGCGCGGCGGGTGAAGATGGCACGGGCTACGGCGCTCCGACGGGCGGCGGCAACCTATACATCTTCGCTAACAGCACGCCCGAAGAACAGGCTGCCGCGTGGGAGTGGGTACGCTTCTTGTCCTCACCGGAAATTCAGGCGGATTGGACAGCGCGCACAGGCTACATCGCGTCGGTCGAGAGCGCTTGGGAAACCGATACGCTGGTTCAGTTGGTCGAAGCGTATCCTCAGTATGCCAGCGCCCGCGATCAACTCGCGTTTGCGGGGAAAGAATTCACCGCGTTCCGTTCGATTGACGTTCAGAACGTCATCAATACCACGCTGAGCAGCATCATCGCGGGTGAAGTCACGGATATTCCCGCTGCGCTCGAAGCGGCACAGGCGCAGATCGACTCCCTGCTTGCCGAATAACCACACTGCGATACGATAGTCTTGAATCTCAGGGACACCTCACCGTGTCCCTGAGTCCTTTATGGGAGACGTATCGATGGATGCCGCTGTGCCCGTCAAGAACACCCGCTTACGAAAGCCGCTTCTCGCAAGATTAGCGCCCTATCTGCTCATTGCACCGACATTCGTCATCATCTTTCTGTTCACGCTCAAGCCAACAGTGGGCGCGATTCATGACAGTTTGTTTCGTCCGGCACGGCTGGCGCAAGACCCATCGGTGTATGTTGGGTTGGAGAACTACTTCGACCTATTTGATCCGATGCATCACATCGGGGGGCGGTTTGGGCGTGTTCTTGGCAACACCATTCTGTTTGGCATCTTCACGGTTGCCATCGGCGTGCCGCTGGCGTTGATGTTCGCCATGCTGCTCAACCGCCGTCTGCGCGTGATGGGTTTCTGGCGGTTTAGTTTCGTGTATCCTTCCCTTTTACCCGTGATCGGCGCGGCGAGTATTTGGGCATTCATCTTCGCGGATCAAGTGGGGCTGGCGGCGGCTGTGCTGCGGATGCTCGGCTGGGAAGACGTGAATTGGCTCGGCAACCCAAATCTCGTCTTGTGGGCGATCATCATCATCAACGTGTGGAGTCAAACAGGCTACTACATGTTGTTCTTCCTCGCAGGCTTACAGGGCATCCCGCGTGATCTGTATGAAGCCGCTGATTTAGACGGTGCGAGTGCGCGCCAGCAGTTTGTCTATCTCACGCTGCCGCTTTTGCGGCGGACAACCTTGTTTGTGCTCACGATTGGGTTTGCGTTCGCCTTTCAAACCGTTGATCAACTGCAAGCGCTCACGGATGGCGGACCCGGCGACCGCAGCAACCTGATTCTCTATTTCATCTACCAAAATATTGGCGAGCGCCGCAACTGGGGCTACGTCAACGCAATGACGATTCTGCTGGCGGTGCTCGTCTTGATCGTTACGGTGGCGAATTTCGCATTCTTCGAGCGTGGGGGGCGTGAACATGACCGCTAAACCGACACTGGGCAGCCGCCTAGTTTCCCTGTTCACGCTGGTGATTGCTGGCATATGGCTGACGCCGTTGATCTTCACGCTGCTGATGAGTGTGCGACCGCCCGCCGAAGCGATCACACAAGGCGGGTTATTCTTCGGCAGCACGATCACGCTCGAAAACTACGTGAATGCGTGGAATATCGCGCCGTGGCCCCGCCATTACTTGAGCAGCATCATTTTTGTCGTGGGAACGCTCGTCGTGCAGTGGGTGACGGTCACGATGGCGGGGTATGCCTTCGCACGGATGAAGTTCGCCGGACGAAACATCCTGCTGATCCTGCTGCTGATGCAGTTGATGATCCCGCCGGGGGTTTTGCTGGTGCAAAACTTCGCCACCGTGCGCGATCTCGGCTTGTTCGATACCCATTGGGCGATGATGCTTCCTTATTGGGGATCAGCCTTCGGGACTCTGCTGCTGCGCCAAACCTTCCGCGAAATTCCGATTGACTTGGAAGAAGCCGCGCGCATCGACGGGGCGAATTGGTTTCAATTGATGCGGCGTATTTATATCCCGCTCGCGCTTCCGGCGTATGTGGCGTTTTCTCTCGTGTCGATTAGTTCGCATTGGAATGAATTTTTGTGGCCGCTCGTCGTTACACAGTCTGAGAATGTGCGACCGCTCACCGTCGCCTTGAGCCGTTTGATCCGCACCGCCGATCAAGGCTCGATGTACAGCTTGCTCATGGCGGGAACAGTGTTGGTTGTCGCACCGTTGAGCATCCTGTTTATCTTGTTTCAGCGCCGCTTTGTGGAAAGTTTCGCGTCAAGCGGAATCAAGTAGGCGTCAGTCAAATGACGAGCGGTGTTTGAAATACCAGATTGTCGCTTCGGTGCGGTTGTTCACGTTGAGCTTGGCAAAAATGCTTTTTACGTGGAATCCGACCGTATTCCGGCTGATCGCCAACTGTTCGGAGATTTCGGTATTGGTCAGCCCGGACGCGATACAGACGAGCACTTCCATTTCGCGCTGAGAAAGCTCATCTTTTTTGGCGGGGGCTTGTAAGAGAGACTGCGCGCTTTGCGGGTAGATCAAATGACCTTGCGACACCTGCCGGATCGACTCGCTGATCTGCCGGAACGACTGCGACTTAAAAACGTAGCCTTCCGCGCCGCGTTGAATTGCCGCGCGAATTTCGTGCAGTTCTTCGCAGCCGCTTAAGATCAGTGTGCGCACCTTGATTCCGCGCCGCCGGATTTCATCGAGGATCGATAAGCCGGGATCAGGCATGATTAAGTCAAGCACAATCACGTCTACATGCTGCGTTTGCAGCAGTGCAAACAATCCGGTACGATTTTCGGCGGTTCCGACAACATGAATATCGCCCGTCGTGTTGAGAAGCGCGGTGAGTCCTTCGAGGAAGACCGCGTGATCATCTATTAGGACAACACGAATTTTATCGCTCATAGGGATCACAAAAACAAAATCTTCCCCACATGTTTAGGTGGGACTTGGCTACTTGAATGCGTGTTGTATTCGGCTGACCGATGCTCGTATGCTTCTCTCATAAATATCATCTTTGCTATCAAGAGTATAGATGACATTCGGCGTGTTTTGCCATACACGCGGATCGCGTTTTTTCGGGATTTGTCTTTATGGACTGGCAGGCTCAGAACGCCGCGCTTCTCAAACTTTGGGGAGAAGCGCAGGCGCAGATGATTGATATTTGGGGGCGGATCGCGCAGCAAGCGCAAACGCCTTTTCATCGTGGAACATCCCCGCTTGGGGCGACCGTTTTTGATGCGTCCACCGACGCGATTCGTCAGGGTATCCGCGCGATTGCGTTTGACGCTGACCCCACCGCACGCGAAGCCGCTGAAAAACTGTTCGTCAGCCAAACAAGCGTCGTCCGCTTGTTGGAAATGACGCTCCGCATCTGGGGCAGTGTATACCCCGTGCTGCAAGCGGGCGGTGATTGGCGGTTTGCGCTTCATGAACAGATGACATGGGTCAAATCGCAAACGCTGCACGCGGCGACTCAAGGACTGCACACGAGCGGCACATATCAGCAGTTGTGGGCGGCATTCCTGCACGAAAGCCAATCCTTCGGCAGACCTTGGTTGGATGACCTCGACAAACCAATGCCGATCAGCCCCGGCGCGGGCGAATTAGCATGGGAAGCCTATCAAAAGACCTTCGGTGAACTGGTCAGCCTGCCAACCGCGATCCACACCCGCGCCATTGATGACGGAATGCGCGCGACGTTCGGCGCGTGGATCGATATGCAGCAAGCACTCTACCAGTACAACGCGATTCTCGCGGATACATGGGTGAGCGCCTTCGAGCAGTTTATTTATGATCTGATCCGCCTGATGGAATCGGGCGAAATGCTCGAAAGCGTGCGCGATCTGCTCAACCGTTGGAGCGCAGTCGCAGATAACAGCTTCAAGCAGTCGTTCTTGACGGCTGATTATGTGCGCGCTCAGTCACGCTTGGTCGAAACCGTCACACAGTATCGTCAGCGCCAGCGAGCGGTCAATGAACGGTTTATGGAATTGTTTGATCTTCCCACACGTGCCGAAATTGACGAAGCGCACCGCCGCATTTATGAACTCCGCAAGGAAGTTAAAGCCCTTAAGCGCGAGATCGCCGCACTGCGTTCGCAAATGAGCAGTACGAACGGTGCAAACGGGTCACATGGTTCGGCGCATTCCGGTTCAGAGGAGGGCGACGCATGAGTATTCCCGCCTTTCCGCTCGCGCTTTCATCAGACGAGATCGCGCAGCAGTTGATCGAACTGAGCCGCCGCGCTGTAGACGGCGTGTATGCCCTCAGCCGCGTCCGTGAGGCGGACATCGCCTATGGCGTCACGCCTAAAGAGGCGGTTTATCAAGATGGGTTGGTCACGCTGTACCGCTATACGCCGCGCGTCGAGCGTCCACTTCAGCCGCCGATCCTGATCACGTATGCGTTGGTCAACCGCCCGTACATGATCGATCTGCAAGAAGATCGCTCGCTGGTGTCTGGCTTGCTTGATCGCGGCTTGGACGTGTATTTGATCGACTGGGGCTACCCGCAGCGCAATGACCGTTGGTTGACACTGGACGATTACATCAACGGCTATATGGATGACTGCGTGGAGCATATCCGCTGCGTGAGCGGACAGCCGCGCATTAACTTGATCGGCATCTGTCAGGGTGGGGCGTTCACGCTGTGTTACGCCGCGCTGAACCCGGAAAAAATCGCCAATTTGGTGACGATGGTCGCCCCGGTCGATTTTCATGTGCAAGACGGACTGCTCAATTTGTGGATGGGTGCGAACGGCGGCGCGCCGTCGATTTCACCGGAAACGATGGTCGAGTCGTTCGGCAATATCCCCGGCGATGTGATGAACTTCGGCTTTTTGATGCTCAAACCGTTTGAACTCGGCTTGCAGAAGTACCTTTCCCTGCTCGATACGTTTGAGGATTCCAGCCATTCCGCCAATTTCTTGCGTATGGAGAAGTGGATTTTCGACAGTCCCGATCAAGCGGGTGCGGCGTGGGCGGAATTCGTGCGCGGCTTTTATATTGAGAATAAACTGATACGGGGTGAAGTCGAAATTGGCGGGCGGCGGGTGGATTTGAAGCGGATCACCATGCCCGTCCTCAACTTATATGCCGAAAAAGATCATCTCGTGCCGCCTGCGTCAAGCCTTGCCCTTCAAGGAGCGATCAGCAGCGATGATTACACGGCGGTGTCGTTCCCGGTCGGGCATATCGGGATGTACGTCAGTGCCAAGGTTCAGCGTATACTCCCCCCGACGATTGCTGATTGGATCACTGCACGGATGCTGAACTGATGAATCTTGGAAGCATACTCAACCGCCACGCGCGCTACCGCCCGGATCACACAGCCGTGATTTTTGGCGATGTCCGCCTGACCTATGCAGAGTTCAACCGCCGCGTGAATCGACTCGCACACGGGTTGATGCGCGAGGGGGTTCAAAAAGGCGATAAGATCGCCACGATTCTGCCGAACTCGCTTGAACTGTTAGAGGTTTTTTGGGCGGTCGCCAAGATCGGCGCGGTCGTCGTCCCGTTGAGCAATCTCTTACGCGGGCAGGGCTTAACGCGGCTGCTCAACGACTCCGATACGGTGCTGATCATCACCGAGTCCAGCTTTGTTGAACATCTTGATCCGTTCAAAGCGGAACTCCCGCTCATCACACCGCAGCGTTTTTTTCTGATCGGTAACGCTGAGATTTCCGGTTATCGCCCCTACAACGCCTTAACCGATGAGTCGCCTGATCATGACCCCACCGGAATTGAGATCGCGTCGGATGACCTGTACAACATCTTTTACAGCAGCGGCACGACCGGACTGCCGAAAGGGATCATGCACACGCATGAAATTCGCGTGTTGTACGGGATGCTGTTCAGCGTGACGTACCGCATCACGCCGGAAAGTGTGATCCTGCATACCGGATCGATCATTTTCAACGGCGCATGGCTGACGCTGATGCCCGCGTTCTTCGTCGGCGCGACCTACATCCTTGCGCCCTATTTTGATCCACGTTCCGCGATCAGCACAATCGAACGCGAAAAAGTCACGCACATCAAGATGGTGCCGTCGCAGATCATCCAACTGTTGAATCAGCCGGATTTTGGCGAATCGGCGTGCGGATCGCTGGAAATGCTCGGCTCGGTGGGTGCGCCGCTGCATCTGCCGCATAAAGAAACGCTTCAAGCGAAGCTCCCGAACCGCTTGATCGAGTTATACGGCTTGACCGAAGGCTTCATGACCATCCTCGATAAGACCGATCTGCCGACCAAACTCGGCTCGGTTGGCGTGCCGCCCCCGACAATGGATATGCGGATCGTGGACGAACAGGGGCGCGATCTGCCAACAGGGGAAGTCGGGGAAATCATCGGGCGCGGTCCGCTGATGATGACGGGTTATTACAAACGCCCCGACTTGACCGAAGGCGCGGTCAAAGATGGCTGGCTGTACAGCGGCGATATGGGCTATGTCGATGAAGACGGCTTCTTGTATCTGGTGGATCGCAAAAAAGACCTGATCATCTCCGGCGGTGTGAACGTGTATCCGCGCGACATTGAAGAAATCTTGCTGAAGCATGACTCGGTCGCGGAGGCGGCGGTGATCGGCGTGCCGGACGAAAAATGGGGTGAATGCCCGATTGCGATGGTGCGCTTGAAGGGTGAAATCAGCCCGGATGACCTGATCACATGGGTGAATGCGCGCGTCGAAGCGCGTTACCAGCGGGTGCGAGAAGTGATCGTC
>JAPKMU010000130.1 GCA_026645745.1 Anaerolineae bacterium
ATCATAATCGTGCGGTTCGCGCCAGAGCCGCCCAATACGAGGTTCGCATTCGGGATTAGCGCGGTGTTGCTCGATGCAGCGGAGATCAGCAGCGAATCGAAGGCGGTTTCCGCATCACCAATCCCGAAGTTGTACGTAACCGTTCCATCTTGCGGGATGACCAGATCAGGAATGGTGGTTTGGAAGAACGGAGCGCTGTTTGGTGTGACGACCGTCACTGTAAACTGTGCAACCGCGCTTGATGAACCGTCACTTACCTGAAGGGTGATGACGGCTGTTCCGGTCTGGTTCGCCGCTGGCGTCGCGCTGATCGAGCGGTTCATGTCTGAGCCGCCCAACACGAGGTTGGCGTCGGGTATCAACGCGGGATTACTCGACGAAGCGGTGACAACCAATGAATTCGCAACCGTTTCGGCGTCTCCAACCGTGAAGGGGATCACGCCCGTTGTGGAGTTCATCGGGATTGTTTGATCTGCAATAGCTGAGATCGTCGGGACGGTATTCACACCGCCTGTCGTCGTAACTGTGAACGCCTCGCTGGTGCTTAGAACGCCGTCACTGACGGTGATGGTGATCGTCGTCTGACCACTGTTGACCGCTGATGTATTGAGTGAAATTGTGCGGTTTGCGCCAGAGCCGCCCAGCGAAATATCGAAACCCGACACAATTCCTTCATTGGACGTGGCTGCACCTACCGTGAGCAGGTTCACCGCTGTATCCGCGTCGCCAATCGTGAACGGCAGATTGCTGATCACAGTACCGACTGGCACCATCTGATCAGAAATACTGCTGATCGTTGGCGGTTGGCTGCCATCGGTCACGGTAACTTGGAAGGTTTTCTGCCCCGGTTGCCCGATGCTGTCCGTCACCACAAACGTGATGTTTGCTGTTCCGGTTTGACCTGCCGCAGGTGTAATCGTCGCCAAACAGTGACCGGGATTACCGCCTTCAAGACACGGTAGTGTCACGGAGATGTTACCCAGCGGAATCAGCGTCGGATTATCAGAAAGACCGGCTGGCACGAGAAGCAGCGACTGCGTATTGTCGTCGCTCACAGTGAAGGTCACATCAAACGGCATCCCCATCGATGTTGTCTGATCGGGAATATCCGTGATTTCCGGCGCATTATCCCCGGCGGGATCAACGTTCAGCGTGACCGTTGCCGTATTCGAGAAATCTGTGCCATCTGTGACCGTATACGTGAACGTATCCACGCCATCGGTAGAACTCACATACGTGAAGGTGTTTCCAACGAGTGTTAGCAAGCCGTTGTTGCTCGTGACCAACGGATTCACCGGGAAGACTACCGTGAGCGCATCGCTGCCCGGATCAGTATCATTGCTGATCAGATCGGCAGTTGTGAAAATGAATGGGTCGCCGTCGGTAATCCCGCTGAAGCTGTCATTATTCGCTGTGGGGGCGGCGTTTTGTACGGTGATCGTCACCGTCGCAATATTGCTGTCAATCGCGCCGTCATTGGCGTGATAGGTGAAGGTGTCTTGACCTTCAAAGCTCGCGTTCGGGGTATAACTGAACGAACCATCAGGATTCAGAGTGAGCGCACCGTTGGCAGCATCGACATCGAGCACGGCAGTCATCTGTGCGCCTTCAGGATCGTTGTCGTTGCCCAACACGCCTGACGCTGCCACGTTCAAGGGGGTGCCTTCGTCCGTGTTGTAGTTGTCATCGGTGGCAGTCGGCGCGGTGTTCGTGCCGCCTTCGCGCGCGCCAGCGTCGCAGACCGGGGTGCCGTCTCCGTCTCCGTCTTGACTGCGCGGTGCGCCCACTTGATCGGTCGGGAAGCTGTTGCAGTAGGTTTGATCACCGATTTCGGTTGCGGCACTCCCTGCTTGGAGCATGAAACCGTCCGCGTCCGCCATCAATTTGGGGTCGCCGTTGACTGCACCTGCTACGCATGACGCATCAGGATAATGTAGGTTGCCGCCGCCGTCCGTGAGTGCGCCGAAGCAGTTGCTTCCGCTTGCCGGGTTGGCGATCAAGCTGTTACGCAAATTGACCGTACCGCTGCCGAGATAGACTTGTGACGTTCCCGCGCCGGTGTTCCCCGCGACGGTGACGTTAATCAAGGTGGTGGTCGCGTTGTTGTCCGTAGAAATACCGCTGCCGGATTCCCCAACTGTGTTGCCATTAAGGGTGGTGTTATCCATCGTCAGGTTACCCTGACTAAAGACGGCAATTGCGCCGCCGCTCCCCATGAGCGCGGTATTTCCGGTGAACCGGCTGTGGGTGATCGTCCATACACCCTGCACGAACATCGCGCCGCCATCACCGTTGGTGCCGCTCGCGCCCATCATGCCGCTGTTCTGGTTTCCGGTGAACACGCTGCCCGTGATCGTGCTGCCCGATGCCGCGCCGAAATTACCGCCGTAGATCGCGCCGCCGCGCCCGTTATCCGACGTATTGCCGCTGAACGTGACTCCGCTAATGGTGCTCACACTGGCATTGTCGAGGAATAACGCGCCGCCGCCGCCGTATTCGTCGGTCGTGTCGGATTGATTGGTGCTAAATGTCGTTGCGGGATTCGTCGCGTTGATCGTCAGTGTTCCGCCGCTGGCGATTGCGCCGCCGCGATTACCGGCGATGTTATTGGTGAAGGTCGAACTGTTGATGGTAATCACGCCGCCAGCGGTACTGAAGATCGCGCCGCCGTCGGCTCCGGCAATATTGCCAAGAAATACGCCGTTATTGATCGTCATCGTGCCAGCGTTGTAAATCGCGCCGCCGTTCGCAGTTGCATTATTGTTATTGAATGCCACGTTGTTCAGCGTTGTTTCCGATCCGCCGTAAGTTTGGATGGCAGATACAGCGCTGTTTATGATCGTGATGTTTTCGAGGATGAATCCGGCATTCGGATCGACATCGAAAGCGTAGTTGTTGACGATGATCGTGCTGTTACTGCCGTTGATGCGCACGTCAACGCCGTTTGGGTTGTCATTCTCAATGTTCGGGAGGGATGTATGCCCTGAACTCAACGTGACGATGATATTGGCTGCGATGGTGATCACATCCGTATCAGTCGCGCTGCCGGTGCCGCATACAGGATAGGTGATATTGTTGAAGGCGGTATCCATCGCTTCGCGAAGCGTACAGACACCGTCGGCTGCGTCAACAACATCGCTCCCATCGGTGACAGTATTGAGGAAGTTTTCCGCCCGTACCGGAATAACCGCCCCAGCGATTAGGAAAATGGAAACGGCAAAGACGAGAAAATAGGCTATTCGCTGCCTAAACATAGTGAGTTTCCCTTGATGTTAGCCTGTTTGTAACATTCCCATTTTCTTTTTTGATCGTGGAATAATCGTTAAATGTGGAGGTCGTCTTTTTTGACGATGTGCCTTAACAAGCGAAGAACGCACCTGCGCAGATGAAAAAACTTGCAAAAAATTAGTGAGAGGCGCGTTGATAGGATGCAGGAGTCTCGCTACTATTCATCAGCATGATTGTCCCAAAGGAGAAGAACAGCGTGACTCAACCCTCATCATCCCCGAATCGTCGATCACTTGCGTGGGTTGTCGATGAAGCCATTCGAGAGCGCAAAACCGAAAAAGTACTCAGCGCTCCGGCGCAGTGTCATGAAGTCGCCGCACACCTTCCGGAAGATTTCAACGATGCGTTGAGAACGATGATCGAGACGGCTGGGTATGCGCCTTTCCACAAGGTCGCGCACAAAGAAACACACTTGCAGGGTGATCTGCGCTCGCCTGTGCCTTGGCGTTTCTATATTTTGCCGAAGCCAAAATGCTGCGAACTCCTCGATTTCTTGGCAGGTCAAGCGAAAAATAACCCAGACTCGAAGTGGTCGAAGGGATGGGAATCAAAAGTCCCGCGCTTGATTGCAGGAACCGGGGCATTGGTCATGGCTACATGGCTGCCCGATCCATCGTCGCACGGAGATCAGCCGGAGTTCACCGAAAATAACATCGAACATCTCGCCGCTGCATCCGCCGCTGTCCAAAATTTGTTGATCGCCGCTGAAGCGCGCGGGTTTCATAATTACTGGGCTACTGGCGGCGTTTTAAGAGAAGCGGAAGTTTTCGATTATTTGCATATTCCGCGTGCCCAAATACTGCTTGGGGCGATCTATGTTGTACCACCCGGTCTGCCGCACGATGAAATTGAACCGGGGGCGCTTCGTGATCGTCGGGGAAATTCCCAAGATTGGGCGGTTTGGCTGAACGACAGCCAATAGCGAATGCTTACGTATCAGCCGCGCCGAGAATTCACTGGGCGCGGCATTCCAGACCCTCTACTCCACCAGTGTGTAATGTTCAACGAGTGGTGGCTGCGCGAAGAATGGTCCGACAACGGCGCGCCATGCTGTAAACGCGGGTGATCCCCGAAAGCCAACGGTGTGATCTTCAAGGGTTTCCCACCGGATCAAGAGGGCGAAACGTCCGGGTGTTTCGATGCAGCGGCGTAGTTCGTGATTGATATACCCTTTTGCATGGGTGACATTGTGAATCGCGCTGTGAACTGCTGCCTCAAACGCATCGGCGCGTTCAGGCTCGGTTTGAATTAGAGCAAGCTCGAGAATCACGAGATTTCTCCGCATAAGGTGACAAATGTGTTGTGTGAGAGTATGGCGCACTTCGAGCGGAGATGCACAGATTCTGTGTGCGGTGACTGCTCCCTCCATTACGGCGGGAGCAGCACGCATAGCACTAAATGAATGAACTACGGAACCAGACCCGTTGCGGTGGCGATCAATTCAGGTGTGTTCGGGACGGCTTCGTAGTAGCGGAGGAAGGTAACAATCTCCGGCGCTGCTTCGGGGTCTGCATAGCTTCGCAGATTGTCTGCCCAGCGGAACCCAAGAGTCTGGTACAGCATTTCGACTTCAATCGTGATACCTTGCGCCGCCGTAACCGGGATTTGATAGGTTACGCGATCGCTGCCGCCGATGAAGTCCGGGTCGGTCAGGGCATCGCCAACTACCGCGACCTCTACCGGAACAACATTTTTGTCGAAGCCGAACGGCAGAATGCGGTTGTCCTTAAGATACTGCGAGGCAAGCAGGAGCGTGGTCGTCGGATTGCCTGAGGTATCGCCCATCACAGGCTCGTAAATCTGAACCTCATCCGGCGATGTGACGAGGTCGTAATGCGGCTCAAACAGCATCGCGTTTTCGTCGTTGTCGTTGCCGATGATCGATCCGTCAGCATTGAAGCCGCCCGACTCGAAGATAACGTTGCCGCCTGCATCGCGAACAGTCACATGCAACCATGTACGGCGTGACGGGTAAGCCGTCGGGAACTTGTGCCCGACTAAGCTCTGAACAAACACGTCGAAGGACAGCACATTGTCTGTGACGGCGACCGACTGTACGTATAGACGCGCCGTATCTTCCTGAAGCTGCTCGCGGGTGCGATCAATATAGAGCTGAAGCTGCTCATCCGTCGCGGTGACTTCGAGTTCCTCACTGAATACCTGAAGAATGCGCGGAAGGTAAACATTACCGCCGAGCAGCGTATGCTGCGAGACTTCCGTGCGCATTGCCGGAATCGGGTTGCCGAGGCTTGCGACTGAAGCCAACCCGTCAACGACTGGCATATGGCATGTCTGGCAAGATTGATTCAGGCGATAATCACTGTGCAGCCATTCTTCATACGGCATTTGTTCTTGGAATTCGACCGGTGCAAGTTCACGCGTTTCGATGTTGAAGTACGGCGTATACAGCGTATGGCAGGAGGCGCACAACTCAGAATCAGAGATATGCTCACCGACGGTCTGTACGCCGCCTGTAGATGCCTGCATGAACGCTGCTTGCGCAGCATCCGGGAGGAACGGTCCGTAGATCACGCGCTGAAGCGGATCGGTCGTTCCATCGATCGTGTAATGCCCACTTGTGCCTTCACGTGTTCCGAGGTGATCCGGCGTGATCTGATGGCAAAGTGTACAGGAAACACTATCCAGTGCCAGCAGATGATATGGGCTGTTCGGATCAATCGCGCCGCCTTCGCCCAACACTTGGAGATACTCACCCGTTGCGAGATTAACGGTGGTGCGTGCCATCGGCATATGGCAGGTCGCGCATTTATCTTGAATAAAGTCGCTAAAATCGGGATTTTCCAAGACTTCGCGGCGCAACCCTGCGCGCCAGTATGGATCGCGCCCAGAATTGCCCATCATTGTTGCTGCCCAGTCTGTCGCGAACGAAATATCATTGCCATGTTCATCAAAACTGTTGATATGGCAGGTTGCGCACACTCCTGAGGTATCAAAATACTGCCCGTTTTCTATTGGTAGTGTCATATACTGCGGGGCGGGCGTGGCGGTCGCGTCTTGTCCCGCAGCCGAATCGACCAAGAAGATCAGGGATGCGCCGATCAAGGCGATGCCCAAAATCACCAGTCGAACAGCCGTAAGCGACACCGAAGCGCCTCGAAATACCGACTTTCCTGCTGCCACAATACTTCCTTTCGGATGCGAAGAAATATGCACTGAGAAAGGTTTTCGTTTCCCTGAATATTCGGATACCTTTCTCATCTCTCTCAAAGAGTGCTTTGTTCGCGTAGGCACGTCAATACGCCGCAAGCGTAGAACAATGCTTACTTTTCTCTCAAGGAGGTCAGAAATCGTGACAAATGCCACAATTGAGGGGGTTTGGATTTGTATCGACTTGCGGACAGTACTCTACTACAATTATCCTCCCGGGTTTCAACCACAAAAGAGCATCAACAATGAATACCGACCAGAAATTCCTCGGCGAAGGGCTGGGGTTTGATGATGTCCTGCTCGTTCCACAGAGATCATCGATTCGTTCGCGTTTCAGCGGCGAAATCAGCACAGCGGCGCGTGTTGTTCGCGGCATTCCGCCGATACAGATTCCGATTTTGTCCGCCAATATGGATACCGTGACCGGATGGCGGATGGCGACAACAATGGCGCTTTGGGGTGCGTTTGGCGTAATTCATCGCTTCATGAGCGTCGATGATCAGATTAAAGAAGTGCGGCGCGTTAAAGAACGGATGCGCGTAATGGAAGATCACCCGCCGGTGATCTCGCAGAATGCGACGATTGCTGATGCGCGCCGGATGCTGCGTGAACGTGAACGCGGTTACGTGATTGTCCACGCGGGCGACCTCTTCAACGGCATCCTTGTGGGAATCGCCACACCGCGCGACTTTGATGCGGGATCGCCGAACACGCCGCTGTCTCAGGTGATGACACCGCTCGAACGCATGTGGACTGTACCGCCGGGTGCGACGCTCGAAGAGGCGGTCGAAGTGATGCGTCAGAAGCGGATCGAGAAAATTCCGGTGGTCAGCGAAGACGGTAAACTGCACGGCGTCTTTACGATGAAAGATCACGAATACTACGAGAATTATCCGAATGCCTCATTGGATGCGAAAGGTCGCCTGCTTGTCGGCGCGGCGATTGGCGTTCAAGAAGGTGATATTGAGCGTGCACTGCGGCTTGTCGAAGCAGAAGTCGATGTGTTGGTACTGGACATCGCGCACGGTGAGCTTGATTACACACAAGAAATTCTTCGCCGTCTGAAGATTATTGAAGGAGTCAAAACGCCAATCGCCGCCGGAAATGTCGCAACGGTTGACGGCGCGAAATATATCCGCGACTGCGGCGCGGACGGCGTTAAGGTGGGCGTTGGACCCGGTTACGTGTGCGAAACACGCGATGTTGCTGGCGTTGGTGTTCCTCAAGTGACCGCAATATTGAACGCCGCAAAAGCGTATCAAAACGATCAGGATCGTATTCCGATCATCGGAGACGGTGGAATCCGTATGCCGGGAGATGTTGCTAAGGCTATTGCTGCCGGCGCGGACACGATTATGATCGGCTCACTACTAGCGGGGACAGAAGAAAGTCCCGGTGAGCCTGTGGATCAGGACGGAATGTTGATGAAGATGGTACGCGGGATGGCATCTGCGTCCGCGTTTGAACGACGGCGTGCACTTGGTGAGAGCACGACCAGCGCCGAGGATTATGTGCCGGAGGGACGGACGACATTCACCCCGTATAAGGGCAAGGCGAGCAAAGTCCTTAAGAAACTGCGCGGCGGGCTGCTCTCTGGCATGAGCTACAGCAACGCCCGCAGCATCGAAGAAATGCACGACCGGGCGCAGTTCGTCATCGTCAAGAATCCGATGTCACCGGAACAGCGCCGCCCGCTGCAAAGCTGAGGCAGGCGGCGCTGCGGCATTCCCTAGAACGCGAGGTGATGCTCACCCGCTGTGAGTGTTACTTCACGTTCTTGATCTGCCCATGTGAGATACAACGTGAGTGTTTCGAGCGTTTGTACAGTGATC
This sequence comes from Anaerolineae bacterium, assembly GCA_026645745.1. Lineage (GTDB taxonomy): Bacteria > Chloroflexota > Anaerolineae > Aggregatilineales > Phototrophicaceae > Flexifilum. The sequence continues at coordinate 8,289 of JAPKMU010000130.1, forward strand.
ATAGGAGCATCATGCGTGTGCATACGTTTTTCGCACACCAGATCGACCATGTTCGAATCACCGAGCGGTAGTCGCAAAATACCGTGCCTCTCGGTGAGGCGGATATCCCAATGAAGGCGCTGACCGCCATCCGAAGGGCGTATTCCGACCCCATACTCAATGGGGATCGCAATTGCTGATACACCCGTCCAGCCGACGAACTCGGAACGGGCGGGATCACCCTGCTGGATCACTTCCGGGGCATAGTTTTCCCACAGGGTACCTGTATGCTCAAAAACTTGTGCCACGTTCGTGATATGGTTGAGGGCTATTTCATGCGCGAGTTGATGTTCCCCGCGTGCGGTCAGCCCGCGCAGCACCATGTAATTCGTGGATGCCCATACGCCACCAAGCCAATAGCCTCCCTGCGCACTGTAATCTTCACTATCGAATGCTTGCGACGGAACGCGATGCGGACGATTGAATGATTTCGGGTCTTGAAGGTGCATGATTAAGCGGTCAGCGCGATCATCTGGGACGACACCCGTGAGAAGCCCCCAAAACGCACCGATGCTTTTGATGCGACTAAGCATTCCAGTGGGGGCGCGATCAAAGTAGAAACCGCTGCCCTCATCCCACAAATTTGTGTTCACATAGTGCTCAAGTATGCGCAAATCTTGAGCAAGCGAACCCTCGAACTCAGTGCGCTCGATGATCCGACCGATTCGGATCAAGATTTCACAGTTGATCGCTTGCTGAAGGGTTGCATCCACCCAAGTATAATTTCGGTGATGATATTCCGAGTCCGGCACGCGATTCTGATTATCCATACCGCTGCCCCATCCGCATGTCCAATAGCCACCATCTGGGTGCATGCGCCATGTCTTCCACCACTGATGATAGGCGATTAGCGCCGGGAAAACGGCTTGGAGACGCTCCCTGTCTCCGGTATGTTGATACCATTCGTATTCTGCCCACGCGAAAATATTCGGTCCGGTGCTGCGTGGATCGAGCGGCTGGAAAATGCCTTTGCCCGTATAGGTGTTGATTTCGCGGCAGATGAACCCGTCCTCATGCTGACTGGCGTAGAAGTTATCGAGTGTTCCCATGAACGGGAACAAACGCCTTCCGTAGCGTCCAAACATCATCATGAATGCGCTGTCCCACAAGAACGTATTCGTGTTAAACGCAGTGTCGATAAAGCTGAAGCGCAGTCCTGAACCCGGCTTACGCAAGTTGTCGAAAGCGATTTCCCATGCGCGATTCGCCATTGCTTCCCAGAGCGGATGCTCATCGGCAATCAACGCTGGAAGCTGATGCCGATCATAGGCTGGAATTGGGTGCGGGCTTGGGCGCGTCACTCGAAAGCGATTTTCGGCGGCGGGATAACACACCGGAAACGGATATGGACCTTCATACTTCAGCGTGACTGGAGCAAGATCAAGCGCTGTAAGGTCAAGTGCTGTTAGCAGCGCCGCGAGCTGTGCATTCTTGTACGGATAATCCGGCTGAATTGTGATTTGTTCAGCGGCGGCTTGGCGATCTGGTGCGTTCGGGTTCATGAGCGCAGCGATTTGCGCAGTTGTGCCGCAGATCAAAAAATCCGCATCGTGTGACCCATCTCGAATCTCCGCTTTTTCTGCGTTCACCATGACTGTTAATGGCGGTTCGTCCGGCGTGACAAAGCAGGCACGGATCGGGTACATAGGAGGTGAGTCGGGACGAAAACGGCTTACTGCTGCCTGAAGCGTATCGAAAAGAGTCATGCGTTAGGCTTCCCATATCTGCTTCGCTGATCGATGTTATGGTGATTCATTCCTGGAACGGTTCTTCCTTCAACGTGGCGGCGATTTCGGCGTGCATCTCGGCAATCATTGTTTTTATAGCGGCGGGTAGATCAGCCAGCGCCACCCGATCCGGTGGATTCTTGCTGCCGCGCCGCTTAAGTTCGACGCTCTGGCTTTCGAGCGTGCGCGGACTGATCGTGACGCGAATTGGCAGCCCGATCAGGTCGGCATCCTTGAATTTTGATCCAGCACGTTCGTCGCGGTCATCGAAAAGTACGTCGATCCCGTCACGACGCAGCGTATCATAAAGTGCCGCGGCTTCGTCATCTGCTCCCGCAAGCCCGACCAGATGCACCTGATACGGCGCGATTGTGACCGGAAGGATCAAGCCGTCAGCATCGTGACAGTACTCCGCGACACACGCGAGCAAGCGACCAATGCCGATCCCGTATGATCCCATAATGACCGGACGTTCCTGCCCATCACGATCATGAAAGGTCGCGCCGAGCGCTTCTGTGTACCGTGTGCCAAGTTGGAAAATATTCCCAACTTCAACGCCGCGCACCGCATTGAGCGGCTCACCGCACTGCGGGCAGGCGCACCCCGGTGCTGCGGCTGTAATGTCAGCAACGATGTGCGCGGTGTAGTCGCGTCCGTAGTTTGTACCGCTTAAGTGATAGCCCTCTTCGTTCGCTCCGGCGACAAGGTTGGGCGACGTTGTGACTGCTTCATCGACCACGATCAGCGCTGAAGCGTCAACGCCAATCGGGGAAGCGTACCCCGGTACAGCACCGACTGCCCGGATTTCATCTTCACGGGCGGGGCGTAAGGCTTTCGCCTTCAGTGCGTTCATCAGTTTGGTTTCGTTCAGCTCCATGTCACCGCGCACGACGGCGAACACAAACTTTTCGACGTTCGTTTGTTCTTCGCTCACGGTCGCAACCATGAAAACCGCCTTCGCGGTTTTCGCGCTTGAGATATTCAGCAGTGCCGCCAGCGCATTGATCGTCATGGTGTTAGGTGTAGCAACCCGTTGGCGTGGGAGCGGTGCTTCTGCGGGCAGTACTTCTTTGCGGAAAGTGGCAACTTCTCGATTCGCTGCGTAACCGCAGTGATCGCAAGTGAACAGCGTATCTTCACCAATCGGGGCAAGGAACATGAACTCATGTGCCATGCGTCCCCCCATCATGCCAACATCGCTCCGCACGGCGATTACGGGCAGCCCGCAGCGGCGGAAAATATTGAAATACGCTTGATAATGCGCGCGGTATTGGCGTGTCAACCCTTCCCAGTCGGAATCAAGACTGTAGCTGTCCTTCATGGTGAATTCGCGCGTGCGAATCAAACCGGCGCGTGGACGCGGTTCATCGCGCCATTTCGTTTGTATCTGATACAGCAGGGCGGGAAGCTGACGATACGACTGAATATCCTTGCGGATCAAATCGGTGATGACTTCTTCGTGGGTCATTGCCAGCGCCATGTCGCGCCCCGCGCGATCTTCAAATCGCGTGAGCGATTCGTCAATCGCGTACCAGCGCCCGCTTTCCTTCCAGATTTCACCCGGATGCACAACCGGCATTGTGATCTCTTGACCGCCGATTGCGTCAATTTCGCTGCGGATCACGCCGGCGATCTTCGCCATCGCGCGATGTGCCAGCGGCAGGTAGCTGAAAATCCCCGCTCCAAGTTGGCGCACATATCCAGCACGCAGCAGCAGTTGATGGCTGGCAACCTCAGTTTCGTTGGGGTTAGCGCGCAGCGTTTGACCAAACATTTGACTCATTCGCATGGGGGAACTCCAGTTGGGATGTCCGTATCGCCTCTATTGTATAAGCTCTCACCATGCAATCAATTAGTCCACAACAGGTCAAGAAGATGCAGCAACCACGCTATAATGGGAATAGTCCCAATCTAATTGTGAAAGAGTGAGCTATTGTGAACCAAAAGTCTGCGACACTATCCAAGCAGATTTCGAAAACGGTTGTGCTCGATTATCTGCTCCACATCCCCCCTGTTCGTGATCCGGATCATAAACTGCCGCTGATGTTGTTCTTGCATGGCTCAGGCGAACGCGGGGATGATTTGTCGCGTGTGGCGATTCATGGACCGCCCAAGCTTGTCGAACAAGGGCGCGATTTTCCGTTCATCTTGGTCTCGCCCCAGTGCCCCGCTGATACGCTCTGGTCAACGCATTTTGACGCTTTGAATGCGCTCCTTGATGACATTATCGCCGCATATCCTGTTGATACGAGCCGCATTTACTTGACCGGCTTAAGCATGGGGGGATCGGCGGCATGGAATTTCGCAGCCATGTACCCGGAACGGTTTGCAGCGCTTGTTCCTGTGTGTGGGCGCGGAGATTGGTACATTGGCGATCCGCAGCAGCTTTGTGGGTTGGCTCAGATGCCGATTTGGGTTTTTCACGGCGCGCTTGATATGGTGATTCCGTTGGTAGAGTCCGCGAAACTTGTGCAGGCAATCACAACATGCGGCGGTCAGGTGCGGTTCACGGTTTACCCGGAAGCAGGACATGATTCGTGGAGTCAAGCCTACGCGACCGAGGAGTTGTATACATGGCTGCTTCAGCAGTCGCGGAGTTCATGAGAACGGAGACGATAAACATGTTGTTTACGCACCGCCAGTTAGTTCAAGATCTCCGTGCGCTTGGCATCCATGAAGGGCAAGCGGTGATGATGCACGCCTCCGTGAAAGCGGTGGGCGGCGTGATGGGCGGACCTGACGTGATCTTGCGT
>JAPKMU010000131.1 GCA_026645745.1 Anaerolineae bacterium
AGCAAGGCGATTGTGTCATCATCGGTTGTGGGAAGATCGCAGCCGAGCATGAGCGGCGACCGGAAGATCGACCACAGCGTGAGCATGGTGATCACCTCGTCGCGGGTAAATCGGCTTTGCCGATCTTCGCCGCGTTCGCCGCGTATACTGATGTGTCCGAGCGGGAGCATATCGGCATCAGGATAAGCACCATCGCGGATAAACGTTGACCATTCTCGGCACAGGTCAAACTGGCGTCTCAAGTCATCCCATATATCCCAATAATCCGGCGAAATCCGCCACATTTCGCAGTGGTCGATCAAGTGCGGTGCATGATCGGTCGTCAAATCGACCCCAGGCGATAAACTGAGGATCATCCCGCGTCCACATTTGAGCATCGCTTGACGAAACCCCGCGATCTCGTCCGTGTGATAGGGGTAGAGCATGTCATCGGCTTTGATGAAATCGACATCCCAAGCGGCATAGAGCGACATGATCGAATCGTAGTATGCCTGTGCGGCAGGATGCGCCATGTTCAAGCCGTACATGTCTGTGTTCCAAGGGCAGGTATTGGCTGTATTCGCGGCGTCGCGGGCAGTAAAAGCACTGTTCCAGATGGGTAGGTTTTGATCGACCGCCTGCCGGGGGATGCCGCGCATCACATGAATACCGAACTGCAAACCGAGGGCGTGGATCGCATCAGCCAGCGGCTTGAAACCGCGCCCGCCAGCAGAGGAGGGGAAACGATTCGGCGCGGGCATGAGCCGCCCGTAATCATCCATCTCCAGCGGCGCGAACGGGCGGTAGCCGCCCGCTTGTGCGTCCGGTTCTGACCACTGAATATCGATGACGACCGTATTCCAACCAAACGAGAGCAGTTTTTCCGCCATAAATGCTGCGTTGGCGCGAACTTCTTGCTCAGTCACCGATGTGCCGAAACAATCCCAACTATTCCACCCCATAGGCGGAGACAAAGGCTTTTTCATAAAGTGTAATTCCGCTTAACGCGCGCCGACTCTAGCATTACCCCACACAGTGATAATGTGGAGTTTCTGAACATGCATCCGTATACAGTTATTCGTATTCTATCCGTGAGAATCAAACTCTGTCAACAATCCGGTTTCAACCGGATTTAGGACTCTTGTTATGCCGAATCGCGAATGACGAGGCGGCGCTCGCTTTCAAAAATGCGGGTCGGGATGGGGGTTTCACTCTCAAGCCGCTCGAATAGAGCGCTTGCCAGCTTCAAGCCAATATCGCGAGGGTCTTGCGCTATGGTGGTCAACATCGGGCGAATGATGCGTGCTTCGGGAATATCATCGAATCCCATCACAGCGACCTGATCCGGCACCTGTACTCCCGCTTCTTGCAGCGTCAAGATCGCCCCAATTGCCATCAGGTCATTGCACACGAACAGTGCGCGGGGTAATGCGCCGGATTGCAGCAGTGTACGCGCGGCAGCGGCTCCGCCCTCCATTTTGAAATCACCCTCGACATAGAACCGCTGATCAAACGACAGCCCGAACTCGTCGATAGCGCGGCGGAAACCGTGAAAGCGGCGCGGTCCCGGCGGCAAATCGTCAGCAACACCGATGAATCCGAAGTCACGATAGCCGCGTTCGGTGATCATCCACCGTGTTGCCTCATAGGTCGCGCGTTCGTCATCCACGTAAACCACATCCACGCCTTCCATGTGCAGGTGACTGCCTAACATAGAAACCGGCGTTTGGGTCTTGCCAAAGTAGTCCTCAATCTCGTGTTCGGTCAGATGGATCGGTACCATGATCACACCATCCACTGGGCGACGAGAGACAACCTGACAGAAATGCCGTTCGTTCTCATAAAGGTGATCGCTGTTAGAGATCAGGACTTCGTAATCGCGTTGGCGGGCGACATCCTGAACAGCCCGCGCGATTGGGTGATAAAAGCCGTTCGAGATATCTGCGATCATGAGCGCGATGGTTTGCGTGCGCTGTGTGCGGAGACTGCGCGCCAGCACATTAGGGCGGTAGCCGAGTTTCTCAATTGCTGCAAGCACGCGACTACGCGTTTCTTCGCTGATTGCTACTGCCGTGTCATTCTCATTGAGCACACGCGACACGGTCGGCTGCGAAACACCAGCAAGTTTCGCCACATCGTACATGGTTGGTCGTTTCATCGCGGCAGATGTTTTTTTCGCCATCGTCAAGTATCCGTTCTCGTCAGTGTGCAGCTCAAGCTGATCATCGTCATCGTAGTTTGCATTAGTATATAGACCTGTTCTCACAGGGATAGCCCGAATTGCTATTTGATGTTTGTCCCTGTTATTTGATCGAATAGAGGTTGTTGACAAGACCTGCGGCAGCGGAAAAAAACACGATTTCGCATGTATACGCGTCATGGACTATCGATTCCGAATCGTGCTGCTGCTGCCTACATGGGAAGAATCCCTGAGTCGACTGCGTGCGCGCAGTTGTATCTTCAACAGCAACCGCTGAGCGTGTTCGATTGGAAACTGGATAACACTCACCTGCCGAGTTCCGAAGCAGCACGATGGATTATCGAGCAGTGGGCATCTGTCTTGCACCCCTCGCCAAACGAAACCGAATTACTGCCACCTCATTTTCAAGTTACTTGACATGAGTCCTTTTTTCGTGTTCTAATGTGGCTATGCATACGAATACATGCATTCGGTTACAGCTTAGACATTGCGCGTTTTTCTCGTAAAACTCGAGCGGACTTGCATCGAACTCTAAACAATATGTTGATGCTTCTTATTCCTTCACAAATCCCCGCCAGCCGTCCCATTCAGCAGGCAAACTGCCTCAAGGACTGGCTTCCGATTCGCTGCATTTGCTTGACAAAAGGGGGTGAAACGACACCACAGCTTTGTTGACAACTCTACACGAATTTCTGAACACTATCTTTCTGTAAGGAGCGTATTTTCATGTCCAAGCGTACCTCTTTCTTCGCCCTTTCGTTGGTAGCCCTCATGCTGATGTCGATGATCGTGCTTTCCAGCGTGAGCATTTTTGCACAGGATGCCACCCCGGTTCCGACGGCGACCCCAATTGTTGCTGACATCGGCAGCGGCGGCACTCACATCTCCTTCTGGAACGGCTTGACCGGTTCTGACGGCGTGACGCTCAATGAAATGCTGGCGCAATTCGCCGCCGAAAACCCGGATATTTCGGTTACGGTCGAAATGATCGCATGGGCAACCCTTTACCAGAAACTTCAGACGGCATTTGTCGCCGGAACGCAGCCGGACGTGTTCTTGCTCCATGCGTCCGAAGTTCCCCAGTATGCCAGCTACGGCGTGCTCCGTGACCTCGGTGACCAATACACCTCCGGCGGCGGTTGGCTGCCTGATGATGACCTTTCCTCAACCACGATGAGCGGTATGATGTGGGACGGCGTGATCTATGGTATTCCGTTGGATAATCATGGTCGCGGTCTGTGGATCAACACAGCAATGTTTGACGCTGCCGGTATCTCCACCGATCCTTCTACGGTTCCGACAACCTATGAAGGCTGGGTTGATCTGTTCCAGCGCCTGACGCTCGACGTGAATGGCAATAACGCGCAGTCACCCGATTTCGATCCCGAAAACGTGGTGCAGTGGGGCTTCACCGTGGGTGAATGGCCCAATGTCAACTTCATGGCGGCGCTGGCTCAAAATGGCGGCTCATTCCTGAGCGAAGATGGCACGACAATCACGGTCAACTCTGAAGCCGGTATCGCCGCGCTCCAGCAGTTGGTCGATTTGGTTTACACCTATCACGTGTCGCCGCCTGCGGCTGGTTTCGATACGTGGCAGGGCTTCGGCGCAGGTATGGTTGCCATCCTCCCGACGGGAACGTGGTATCGCAATCAGTCCCTCCTGCAAACCGACATCCCCAGCATGGCGTGGCCAAACTTCCAGTTCGGCGCTCAGCCTGCAACGTGGTTCGGTGCGCACACCTTCATGATCCCCGCGACCACCGAAGGCGCACAACTGGACGCAGTTCAGCGTATGATCCAATGGGTCAGCGAAAATCAGGTGACATGGGCATCGTCGGGTCAGGTTCCTGCACGTCTGTCCGCACAGGCAGCGCTCGATCCTGAAGTCTATCCGTCGAACATTCTGCTCGGTGGAACCTTCAGCGCTTACGGCATTCAGGACCCGCAAACGACCGTGACGCAAGAACTGCTCACGCTCCTTGATGTTGGTCTGCAAGAAGCGCTCAATGGCATCAAGCCCGCCGATCAGGCACTCAATGATGCAGCAGTGCTGATGCAAGAAGCGCTGGATCGCCAGTAATCAGCATCGCACCGTGAAATAAGTCTCTGTGGGGTGGATCGCTGATCTGCCCCACACTTTTTAAGCATTGCACGCGAATTACAAGTCTCTCAGGGAGCCATTGGGCATATGGCTGAAATCTCAGGTTCGACGCTCAACAAGCCAAAACGATCGTTACTACCTTTCCCAATCAGTTTGAAAACCCGTGAGATCATCGCGGCTTATCTTTTCTTGACACCGTTTTTGATCTTTTTTGCGATTTTTTTCGTTCGCGCGACCCTTTCGTCGTTTGAGATCAGCTTCTACGACTGGCGGCTGCTGCGCCCCAATCGTCCCTTTGTTGGTTTCGACAACTATATTGATCTGTTCAACGACCCGATCTGGTGGGATTCGGTCAAGAATACGATCTATTTCACCGTCCTAACGGTGTTCGGAACAACTTCTGTCGGTTTGCTGGCAGCTATCGCTGTGACGCGCCCGATTCGCGGTCAGGGATTTTTCCGCATTCTGTTCTACATCCCGCAGTTGATGTCCGTCGGCGCGATGGGGTTGATCTGGAACTGGCTGTTAAGCACCCAGTTCGGCGTGATTAACTATCTTCTGAGCTTCATCGGTATTCGACCGATCAACTGGCTGGGCGATCCAAACCTCGTGATACCGGCGCTCAGTTTGTCCACGATTTGGTGGACATTCGGCTTCCCGATGCTGATTTTCGTTGCCGGGTTGCAGGGCATTCCAGAACACCTGTATGAGGCGGCAAGGATCGACGGAGCAAACCCGCGTCAGCTTTTCTTCAACATTACGCTGCCGCTGCTGCGACCCACCATTTTGTTCGTGACCGTGACGGGGGTCATTAGTCATTTTCAGGTCTTTGGGCAGCCTTACATCATCACAGGCGGTGGCGGACCGGGGCGCGCCTCATGGACGGTGATCATTTACCTCTACCAGCAGGCATGGGTTGCTTTCCGTATGGGATACGGCGCTGCCGTAGCGATCTCGATTGCATTGATTATGGCAGTCCTCACGGGTATTCAGTTCCTCGTGATCAGCCGCCGCGTTGAATACTAAAGGAATTAAAAGATGAACTTTAGAAACTCATCGCTGTATCGGTATTGGGGCGTCTATCTGCTGATCGCGGTGCTTTCGGCGGTTGTGCTGTTTCCGTTGGTCATTACGGTTTCGCAGTCGTTCATGACCAATCAGGAGGTCAACCGCTGGCCCCCTCAAATCATTCCGACGCTGCCAACGATTGAAAGCTACAATACCGTACTGACTCAGCAGGATATCCGGTTGGATATGTGGCTGCGCAACAGCTTACTTGCGGCAACCGGATATACGCTCGCGGTATTGGTCATCTGCACCCCGGCGGCTTACGCGTTCGCCCGACTGCGTTTTCCGGGCAACAAAATCCTGTTTGCCATTTTGTTGGTGACGATCATGATTCCGGGGCAGGTCACGCTGATCCCCAACTACATGCTGATGCGTGATTTGCAGTGGTTGGATACTTTTAACGCGCTGATTTTCCCCGGTGCGGCGAACGTCTTTGGCGTGTTCCTACTGCGGCAGTTCTTTATGCAAATACCGCAAGAATTGGAAGAAGCGGCTGTTCTGGATGGTGCGGGATATTTTGGGCGTTTCTGGCATGTGATCCTGCCACTCTCCACCAACGCACTCGCGGCACTGGCAATCTTTGTGTTTTTAGGTCACTACAACGACTTGTTCTGGCCCATTATCGTCACCAGCAGTTTGGAAACACGCACACTGCCAGTTGGTTTATCGATTATCCAATCGTCTTATGCAGGGCAGTACCGTCCGATGATCCTCGCCGGTGTGGTGCTGTCAACACTGCCGATTCTGATCGTGTATTCGATCTTCCAACGCCGAATCATTCAAGGTGTTACGCTGACCGGGATGGGCGGTCGCTAACATTTGCAGGTCAACAACTGAATGCGAAACGACAGGATCACGGATGTTGACCCTGAAGGGTTGTGTGCGTCATAACCCCGGTGTCGGTTTGGCTGTTTCGACCCATCAGAACATTCAACAAGGAAAAACTCATGTCGTCTACGCTCAATGCAGAAATTTATCTCGATACCAACCGACTCATCAGTCCGATTTCCCCCATGTTGTTCAGCGGATTCATTGAACATATGGGGCGCGCAGTCTACGAAGGGATTTACGACCCTGCATCGCCGCATGCCGATCCAAATGGGCTGCGCACCGATGTGCTGGCGCTGCTGCGCGAAGTCAATTACCGTGCGATACGTTATCCGGGCGGTAATTTCCTCAGTGGTTATCGCTGGCTTGATGGCGTTGGTCCGCGTGATCAGCGTCCACGCCGGCGCGATCTCGCATGGCAGACGCTCGAAACCAACCAGTTTGGCACGAATGAATTCATTGAATTCTGCCGTGCAGTCAATACCGAGCCGATGCTTGCCGTCAATATGGGAACAGGCACGATTCAAGAGGCTGCCAATCTGGTGGAGTACTGTAACGCGCCAACAGGCACACAGTATGCGGATTTACGCGCCTCACATGGCTACGCCGAGCCTCACAACGTGAAATACTGGTGTGTTGGCAACGAAATGGATGGACCATGGCAGATTGGGCATCTCGAAGCGCCTGAATACGGCGCGAAGGCGCGCGAAGCCGCCAAAATGATGCGCTGGCATGACCCGTCGATCAAGCTGGTGCTGTGCGGTTCGTCCAACACCGTCATGCCGACGTACCCCGAATGGGATCGCGTCGCGCTTGAACTGGCTTGGGATCAGGTCGATTACCACTCCATGCACTATTACGCCGCGAACCGTGAAAATGATACTGCCAGCTATTTAGCGCTTGCTGCCGAGTTCGAGTCGTTTGTGGATACATTGACCGGTGTGCTGCGCTATGTGAAAGCGAAAAATCGATCCAGACACGATGTCTACCTGTCATGGGATGAATGGAATGTCTGGTATAAAGCGACCACGCCGGGCGTTGATTTCCAAGGCGGTTGGAAAGAAGCGCCGCATCTGAGCGAAGAAGTCTACAACCTTGAGGATGCGCTTGTCGTCGCGCAGTGGATGAACGTATTCTTGCGCCGCGCCGATGTCCTGAAAATTGCGTGCGTTGCGCAAGCAGTCAATACGATTTCACCGATCCACACCACGCGCGACGCGGTGCTCAAACACACAACCTATTACCCGATCATGCTGTTCAGCAGATTGGCGAACGGCGCGGCGTTGGATGTCGCCGTGAAGTCTCCGCACTACCAGACACAGAAATTCGGGGATATGCCGCTGCTTGACGTATCCGCTTCGTATGATGAAGCCAGTGGTGCAAGCGCTGTTTTCATCGTCAACCGGAGTCAGAGCGAAAGCCTACCCGTGACGCTGCGCTGGCAGGATCGCGCTCCACAGCAGATCAGCGCTGTTCACCAAATGAGCGGCAGCGATCCGAAAGCCTTCAACAGCTTGGAGAACCCCGGAGTTATCGTGCCAAAGTCGATCACGCCGCCTGTCGTTCAGGATGGGCGTGCCGAAATGCTGCTGCCGCCGCTGTCGTTCACCGTGATCGAAACGTGTTTGTAGGCAGCAAGGTAATCATGTCAAGTCAGGCGGTTTGAGGACATGCTCGAACCGCCTATTCCCGCATGTACAAATAGAGGATAGCGATCATGGGAAAACGAGTCCGTCTTTTCCTGCCTTTTCTCGTCTGCATGATGCTTGCCATCCGGGTTGGGTATTCGCAGTCTGACCTGCCCGCTGGCGTGCTGCGCAACCCGCTCAACTACCACAACGGCGCTGATCCTTGGCTAACCTACTACGACGGCAATTATTATCTCGCTGCGACGACATGGGCATCCGAGTGGACGATGCGCAGAGCGCCTACGCTCGCGGAACTCAAGACCGCTGAGCCGCACACGATCTACATCGAAACCGATCCCTCACGCGGATTCAACTTCTGGGCACCGGAATTCCGCCTGCTGAACGGACATTGGTATTTCTATTATACGGCGGGGACGTTTGGAACCTACGACAATCAGCGGATACACGTCCTAGAGAGCGAAAGTACTGACCCGATGGGTCCCTACACCTATAAGGCGCGGATTTTCGATCCGTTTCATGATGTGTGGATGATCGACGGCAGCGTCTTAGAACTGAATGACTCGCTTTACTTTCTGTTCTCCGCTTTCGCCGATGGGCTGCAATCGCTGTTTATCGCGCCGATGAGCAATCCTTGGACGATCAGCGGCGAACGGGTGTTGATTTCGCAGCCAACCTACCCTTGGGAGACGGTCGGCGGGTTCGTCAACGAAGGACCTGTTGCGCTTCAGCATGACGGGGATTTGTTCCTCGTGTATTCCGCCAGTTCGTGCAATACCCCTGACTACAAGTTGGGAATGCTCACGTATGTAGGCGATGATCCGCTTAATCCTGACTCGTGGGTGAAGACTCCCGAGCCTGTTTTTGAGCGCTCGGATGAAAACGGTGTTTTTGCGCCCGGTCACAATGGCTTCTTTCGGTCGCCAGATGGCAGCGAAGATTGGATCGTCTATCACGCGAACGACTCAACGAGTTACGGCTGTGACGGGCGGCGCTCCACCCGTGTTCAGCAAATCAACTGGAATGAAGATGGAACACCCAATTTTGGTGTTCCTCTGTCATCAGCAACGGAGATCGACGCGCCTTCAGGCGATACGGGTATCGATCCAATGCCTGAATTTGTTCCACCGGTGATTTCCCGCTTCCGGGGCTTCGATGCGGATCCGCCTTATGCTTACCTTCGCCACAGCAATTTTCAGACTCGGCTGGATTTCAACGTAACGGCGGATTCAGAGTTTATCCTGCGACCGGGACTTGCTGACGAGAGCGCGGTATCGATTGAGTCCGTCAATTTCCCCGGCTTTTACATCCGTCAGCAAGACAATGTGATCTGGTTGAGTGCCGACGATCACACGGAGAATTACGCCGCTGACGCGACATGGTGGATCAGACCGGGACTGGCAGATACCACCGGTCTGTCCTTTGAATCCTTCAGCCGCCCGCATTTCTACATCGGGCAGCGATTTGGCGTAACGGCGCTGGTCGAACTCACCGATACGATGAGTGACCGGATGCGCCAAGATGCAACGTTTTTTGAAGAGCACTAAGACTCAGGGGCGCTGATTGACACCCATCCATCGGCGTCCCACGTCAAACGATCAATGCGCAGAGTCGGTGTGCCACCCATCCGGGCATCGTAAGCATGATAGACGATGTAATCGGCATCCTCGTCCTGCAAGACAGCGCAGTGACCGGGTCCGCGCCAGCGGTCAGTCGGGAAAGTCACTTGTGTGCCGCCGCCTTCAAGCATCGGCACACCTTCCCGATCAAGATAGGGTCCGGTGATGGTTTCTGAGCGTCCCACAACCACATGATAAGTGCTCTCTGCACCCTGACAGCAGAAATCGAACGACGCGAACAAATAATAGAACTCCCCGTGACCGATGATGAACGGTGCTTCGACCGCGCCGCTGTTTACGGTGCGCTGTGCCAAACTGTAGACCGTCTCATCGGCGCTGGACGGTTTGCCGGTTTCGTAATCTAAGCGCCGCAGTTTCAGCCCGCTCCAAAAACTGCCAAACGCCAGCCAAGGCACGCCGTCCGCGTCAAGGATGAGGTTTGGATCAATACAGTTGTAGTTTTCCGCGCCGGTCGATTCGATCACTAAGCCTTCATCAACCCATTGATAGCCCCCATCCGCATAATTGAGCGTGGTGTTGGTCGCCAGCCCGATGACCGAGCGACTGCTGCCAAATGTCGAGACGGAGTAGTACAGGTGATATTTGCCGTTGTAGAACGAATTATCCGGTGCCCAAATATTCGTCGCGCCGGGAATTCTTTCCCTTGCCCAAGCGGGTAATTCTGCGAATACCAGCGGTGGAAACGGGCGTGACCAGATTAGCAGATCGGTTGACTTACGGATCGGAATCCCGTCGCCTGTACAAAACAGATAATAAGCATCTTCAGCTTTGATAATCACCGGATCATGAACGTCGGTGACAGCTCCGATGAGTTCTAGCTCGGAAGTCGTACCCCCTTGCAAATGTACGGGTACTTTCAGCATTTGCGTTAATCCTTCGGCACCCATACCCACTGTGAACAGCAGCACCGACTGAAGAAATTGACGTCGTGATAAACCGGTCTGCATCGTTCAATTTATCCTTTCACAGTAAAACGCTTCGGATCGTCGTGTGTCGAACTGACACACGACGATCCTTTCTGAGATGTCTTAGATGGTTTGCTTGAGGGCGAAATAGACGCCCTTATGCAGCGGATCGCGAAGTCTTGATTCCAGCACGCATACGAATAACTGCATTCGATTATAGCGAATTTATGCACTGCCGCGCATCACGACTCTCGCATCCATACCCGCATCTCACCCGGTTCACGATTTGCCCACAAACTGTAAGGGATCGCCTTAAACGTGACGGGGCGATTTTCGTACTGTAGAACTCGCTGCGGTTGGTAAAGCCCGCTTGACCAAGCCAATGGCTCGGCGCGGACAGCTTCACCCGTCACCACGCCGACACCACCCAAAAGCGTTCCGTCGAATTCTGCACGGAGCACTGCTTCGCGCGGGATCACCAAATTGGCGAGTTCCGCACCGTTATCCACTTCTTCTAGGCAGTACACAATAGGTCCATGCTGAAGCGCAATTGTCCCTGCATCGTGCCTGACCTTTGGATGCGCGGCGATCCGATCAACCGGCATTGCCAGCATGAGTTCGACCGTATCGCCGGGATTCCATGTCCGGGTCAGGCGCGCATAGCCGCGTACCACGTCTGCGCTCGTCGTGCTGCCGTTTACCCGCACTTCGAAATCCGGGCACCAATTCGGAATACGCAGCGCCAGCGTAAACGGCACTGCGTGATCGACCATCATCTTTAACTGAACGTCCCCCGACCAAGGATAATTCGTCTGCTGATCAATCCGTATCTGTCCGGTTGGTAGCGCTGCCGTCATACTTCCTTGCGTGTAAAGATGTACGTACAGCGTATCGGCACTGTGCGAGAGGACATACGCGCCAACATTGGCGACCACACGGGCAAGGTTCGGCGGGCAGCACGGGCAGTCGAACCATTCCTCACGCCGGTAATGCTTCGCGGTGTTGATTCCACTGAAATGCTCATATGGGTTGACATACGGATATGAGGTTAGCGGGTTGGCATAAAAGAAATGCTGACCTTCGTATGATACGCCTGCCATCGTCCCGTTATAGAGCGCTCGCTCCATAACATCGGTATAACGGCTGTCAGGATCGATATCAAACATGCTCTTCGCCCAAAAAACGAGCGCGATAGAGGCGCAAGTTTCCGCATAGGCACTTTCGTTTGGCAAGTCGTAGCCAAACGTAAAACCTTCGTTGGCATGTGCCGGACCCAAGCCGCCCGTGACGTACATCTGATGACTGGTGAGATCATCCCAGATCACACGCAGCGCATCGAGTAAGGTGCTGTCACCCGTGTGCGCGGATACATCTGCTGCGCCCGCGTACAGATAGGCTGCGCGCACAGCGTGACCCGTCGCGGCGGTCTGTTCACGCAGCGGTTTATGCGCTTGACAATAGTGATACGTCTTGAACCAGAACTTACGCGGGTCTTCACCGCGTTCGGCGGCTTCAAGATCGAAGTAATGCGGGGACTGCCCACGCTCATCGACAAAATACTTGGCGAGGTTCAGATAACGGCGTTCACCTGTGGTTCGGTACAGCTTGATCAAGCCCAACTCGACTTCGGGATGTCCGCAGTAACCATGCCGTTTCTCAGCTTCTGCACCAAACCGCTCATCAATATGATCAGCGTACCGCGTTAGGGCATCAAGCAGCATACGCTTGCCGGTTGCTTGATAATACGCGGCGGCGCTCTCCATCAGGTGACCCGCGTCATACAATTCGTGCCAGTCACGCAGATTTCGCCACTTTTGATCGGGTTCGATAACGGTGAAATAGCTGTTTAAGTAACCATCGGGCTGCTGACCGTCGGCAATACCGCGAATCACCCCGTCGGCTAACTTCTCCAAATCAGGATCGGGGTGGGTCATCAGGCTGTAACCGACTGCTTCCAGCCATTTCCCAAGGTCAGAATCCCAGAACTTATCGACGATGCGATGTCCATGTCGCGCATCGTTTTCGTGAACATGCCATCCATCAGTGCGTCCGGTGCGCTCCAATTGGTGATAGATTGCCGGAATCGTTACCGTGCGATTGATCACTTGACGGCTTGCCCAGTATCCTCCGGTTAGGGAAACCTTAGCCGCAGAGATGGAGGTTAAAGGCTGTCCATTCGCATGCATAAATCAATCCTTTTCACAGCTTTTTAGATGTCGCCCAAGCGACGAGGTGATATTTAATGTTAATTACAGACTTTACGCCGCGGCACGTTTTTCTCCTCTCATCTGAGTAGGAATTTGATTCAATTGCCTAGCTTAAAGTCAAGATTTGTGAACGTTCACAAGAAACATAACACGAATCGCACGGAGAGGTCAACGAATCCAAGTCTTTAGTACGATTGAGCATGACATCGAGTGAGGGTTGTTACT
>JAPKMU010000132.1 GCA_026645745.1 Anaerolineae bacterium
GCCCCAACTCTGCGAGGTGCTGCACCGCCATTTCGATCCCTGTCGCGCCATCAACGTCGATCCAGTGATCGCCTTCTTCGGTTTGCAATCGTCCGAACACAACAAACGGGAATTCCTGTTCTTGCAAATAGACGATGCGCGGGTCATTCTCCCGTAATGCGAACAAGATAAACCCATCGACCTGACGGCTTGAAACCAAGCGCCGATAGAGGGACATTTCTCGTTCACCGACCGGAATCTGCCACAGCGTAACACCAATACTTTTATCGGCAGCGGCGCTGGTAATGCCGTCCATCAAGTCAAGCGTTGCCGGATCGCTTTCGATGCGGTTATTCAGTGGGCGCAGCTCGGTGCGGATCATGCCGATGGTGTTGGTGCGCTGGGAGCTGAGGCTGCGCGCGGCAGCGACGGGGTGAAAGTCAAGTTCTTGAATCGCCCGCAGCACACGTTCGCGCGTCTCATCTTTGACCAGTGAGCTTCCATTCAGGACATTCGATACAGTCCCTACGGAAACTTTTGCATAGCGGGCAACATCACGAATGGTCGGCATTTAAAAATCCGAAAAAAGGCAATAAAATTGAACCGTTTCAAATAGGAGTAAACCATGTTTGCGAATCCTTGTCAATAGCTGGACGCCTGAAAGCAAAAATCATGACTCCCCTATGGGTAAAAGATGCGGTTTTCTATCAGATTTTCCCGGAACGATTTGCCAATGGCGATCCCTCGAATGATCCACCAAACACCGCCCGATGGGATGACGATATGCCCACCCGCGAAAACTTTTTCGGCGGCGATCTGGCGGGTATCCTCGCGCACCGCGATCACCTGACGCGGTTAGGCGTGACTGCGCTTTACACCACGCCCATTTTTCAGGCAGAAACGAATCACAAGTATGACACCACCGATTATCGCCGGATTGATCCCGCTTTCGGTACGCTTGAGACATTTAAGACGGTACTTCAAGGGCTGCACGAGCGCGGGATTCGATGGATACTCGACGGCGTGTTCAACCACTGCGGTTATCACGTCCCAGCGTTTCAAGATGTAGCGGCAAATGGTCGGCAGTCTCGTTATTGGGATTGGTTCTTCGTCGATGATACTCTCCCCTTTCAAACCGATCCACCTAGTTATCAGACGTGCGGCGGTGCGACTTACCTTCCTAAGCTGAACACCTCGAATCCCGAAGTTCAACAGTTCGTGCTCGATACCGCCGCCTATTGGCTTGAACAAGGCGTGGATGGGTGGCGTTTGGATGTGCCTTGGAAAGTTGACATGCGCTTATGGTCACGATTCCGGGAGCGTGCTTTAAGCATTAATCCTGATGCCTATATCGTCGGTGAGGTATGGCGCGGCACTGCCGATTGGATACGCGGAGATAATGTTCACGGCGTGATGAACTACCGGATGCGCAGTCATATTCTCGATTATGCACTGTTCGATCATTTGGATGCGGAAGATTTCGCCTACGAAGTCGCGTACCTGCTGCGCGAACACGGTGAAACCACCCCATATCATTTGACCCTGTTAGGCAGTCATGACACGCCGCGCTTGCTCACGCTGGCGCGCGGAAACGTTGCCCGTGCGTTGATTGCGATCACGCTTCAGCTAACGCTCCCCGGTACACCCATGATTTATTACGGTGACGAGATCGGCATGGAAGGCGAAAACGACCCTGACTGCCGCCGCCCCATGATCTGGGATGAGCGCCGCTGGAATCCGGCGATTTGGGAGACAACGCGCAAGTTGATCGCGCTGCGGCATGCACATCCGGCGCTGCGTTCGCTGCATGTGGAGCCGATCAAAACATGGGATCGGGTGCTGGGGTTTGCGCGGCGCGATCAAGATGACATTGTGATTGTTGCGGCGAACACGGGGGTTGACCGCGCCAGCTTCAGACTCCCCATCCCGCCAGAATACAGCGCGTTCACGTGGCGCGAGGTGCTTTCAGGAAATCAGATGCAGGTTGAGGGGAGCTGTCTTTCGCTTCAACAGATGCCGAGCCAATCCGTCTTTGTTTTCGTGCCTGAGCGGTCGGCAGCAAATGTAGTAAAGGATTCAGCTTAAGCCACGTACCTCTCATTTAACATTCCCTTAATGTTTAGGTGTTATTTTCGTCGCCGTCCAAAGCTGTTCCGAACTGAACACCCAAAAGGAAGACCTATGCGCACTCGAATTGTCGTCACGTTTCTGTTGAGCTTGATGCTTTGTCTGCTGGCAGTCAACATTGTGGCTGCCCAAGATGGTGAACTTGGTAGTGAATCCAATCCGATCCAAGTCTATTTCGTCCCCTCCGTTGAAGCGCAAACCATCACCACCGGTGGTGAAGTGATGGCAGCCGCATTGGAAGAAGCAACCGGCTTAAACTTTGAAGTATTTGTGCCGACCTCTTATGCAGCAACGGTCGAAGCGATGTGCGCCGCGCCCAGTGCCTCAATGGGCTTCATTCCGGCTGCCGGTTATGTGATCGCCAGCAACCGCTGCGGCGTTGCAGTCGAAGCGGCGGCAGTTCGTCGCGGCTGGAACGTTTATTGGGCAGCTTACATCGTGCGTCGTGACAGCGATATCTACACCTTTGGTGATCTCGCGGGACGCAGTTGGGCATACCCGGATGCAGGTTCGACCTCCGGCTTCATCGTGCCGTCGGTTGAACTGGCAGCAGCAGGCATCGAACCCGGCGAACGTGTCGAAGCAGGCGGTCACAATCAGGTCGTGCAGGCAGTCTACAGCGGCGAAGCTGAATTCGGAACGACCTTCTTCAGCCCGCCCGTTGTCCCCGGTGCTGCGTGGCGAATCGGCGATAATCCCGAACCGTATGACCTGACCGTTGACGAATCGCGTATCGCGGAAGACGGCAACCTGTTCGTCGGTGACATTCGCATCCTCGACGCCCGCGCCAATATCCGCGAAACTGCGCCGGATGTGGTTGATCAGGTGCGCATTCTCCGCCTCAGCGCCCCGATCCCGAACGACACCCTGAGCTTTGGACCGGAATTCCCCGCAGAACTGAAGGCGCAGATCATGGAAGCGCTGTATGCTTTCGCGCAAACCGAAGCATGGGGAACGTCCATCGGCAGCGAAGACTTCTATGGTTGGAGCGGTCTCGCCTCGATCACCGATGCAGACTATGATCCGGTTCGTCTGCAATTCGAAATCCTCGGTTTGACCGAAACAGACGTGTTCGGCGGCTAATCGTCGGACAATACGTTCACGTCCTTGCGGGTAGAGATCAACACTCTACCCGCATTCGTTATTCAGAGGCACGATGCTCATCATTGAAAACCTCACAAAAGTCTACGAAAACGGTTTCGTTGCTCTAAAGAATATCAACCTCGAAATCCCCGATGGTCAGTTCGTCTCCATCATTGGACTGAGCGGTTCCGGAAAATCGACACTTCTGCGCTGCATTAACCGTTTGATTGACCCTACCGAAGGGCGAATCCTGTGGAATGGTCTGGATATCACCGCAGCAAGTGATGACGAACTGCGCCAGATTCGCCGCCGCATTGGGATGATCTTTCAGCAGTTCAACCTCGTCAGGCGTTCGAGCGTACTCACGAATGTGATGTCGGGGCGGTTGGGCTATGTCAATCCCCTGCTCAGCCTTGTGAACTACTTTCCTAGAAGCGAAAAAGAACGCGCCTTCGCCGCTCTTGAGCGGGTTGGAATCGCGGAGAAAGCATACAATCGTGCCAGCGCGCTCAGCGGCGGGCAGCAGCAGCGTGTGGGGATCGCCCGCACCCTGATGCAAAATCCAGAAATGATCCTAGCGGACGAACCCGTTGCCAGTCTTGACCCGGCTACATCGCATTCCGTCATGAAGTATCTTCAACTGCTCAATAGAGAAGACGGCTTGACGGTCTTATGCAGTCTGCATTTTCTCAGCCTTGCCCGCGCATATGCTGACCGCGTGATCGCACTCAAGGATGGTGTGCTTGAGTTCGATGGACTGCCGGGCGAAATCGACAATGAGCGCTTCAAGATGATCTACGGCGAAGACGCTGTCGAAGTCGAAATTCATTGACAAGGAGTCGGGCAATGAACCAACGTCCTGAACCTGCCCGTTCGCAGCGCGCACTGCGACGACTGATACTTTTATTGGGGGCAGTCGTCGTATTGATCATTTTTTCCTACGGTTGGAACGTCACCGACATTGATTTCACCGTCACACAGCAGCCGCAGCGGCAGGAAAATGTCGCCAGCGCTTTAAGCGAACTGCTTTCCCCCAATATTTTCGAACAGGACTACGAGATTCAAAATACGACACAGTCGTTTTTGATGGGCTGTCCGACCGATTACGCCGCACCTGAGACAACACCAGTTGATGGGCAGCCGTATATCGAAATTACCCCGGCGTGCGGGGAAAGCGGCGAAATCGTCACCATTCGCGGCTACAACTTCTTCCCAAATTCGCTGGCTCGCATCAACTGGATTGCGACCGATGGCGAGCGCCGCATCCGTCAGGTGGATAACACACAGGAAGATAACTTCGTCACCAACGGCGACGGTACATTCGACGTTGAAATCGAAATCCCGCGCATTCGCGGAACGGCGGGTGAAACCCATACCATCGAAGCACAGGGGCGCTTTCCGGTTGGGCTGCCGCGCTTCAGTGAAACTGCCGGAATCGTCGCGGAAAAAATGGTCGAAACGATCTTCCTCGCGCTGATTGCGACGACAATCTCGATCTTTCCGTCGGCAGTTTTGAGCTTTTTCGCGGCGCATAATCTGATGCGTCCGGTACGTATCCCGCTCGGCAATCTGCTGGTTGCGTTTATTCTGCTGCCAATTGGCTACTGGATCGGGGCATCGCTGTTGAGTGCGCTTGCGACGTTCGCGCTCAATGTAGGCAGCGGCGGCTTCAGCACGGCAGCCGCAGGTCTGATCGTCGTGGTCGGCGCGGTTGTATCCAACCGCCGTCTAAACAATCCTACGGTTATGCTGGGGCGTTCTCTGCCGCGTTCGATCCTGCTGACAGCGCTTATCGCCGCCGGAACAGTCACCGCTATCGGTTTGCTCGGCGGGCTTGCACTTTTGATCGATCAGGTTCAAGCCGACGGCATCATCGGCAATATCACCGGATTTTTCGGTTCTTTGGGTGAACTCATTGAACTGCTGCTCATTCCAATTTCAGGGATTATCGGTGCATTCGCGCTGGCATCCATCGGCGGCACACTCACCCGCGGCGCACTCCGTCAGGTGACTATTCCCACGTCGCATCTGCTCGGCGCGGGACTTGGTCTGCTTGCCGGTGCGATCCTGCTCGGCATCGTCGCGTCAATCGGCATGGCGGCGGCATGGTTAGGCTTGCTGACCCCGGTGATTGCGGCGGCGCTTGCTTCGCCGCTGCTCCCGCAGCTTTACCGCCGCTTCATCTCCAATCCAGTGCGTCCGGTCGGCGCGCAGAAGTCGCTGTTGTCAATCCTGTCGTGGGTCGGCGCGGTGATCGCGTTTATCGTCACCTTTTCGGTACTAGGCTTATCGCAAGCGCTGGTAGAAGGCGTGCTGCCTCCGCGTGATGTGGCGTTCACAATCGCCGGATTTGAACTTCCGTCATACATCCTCAAAGCCATGCTGATCGGCGCAGTAATCGCCGGGATCACGGGGGCGCTGCAAAGCACGCGCGCCAACTTCGGAATCGGCGGTGTACTTTACAACATCACGCGCACGATTCTAAACGCGCTTCGCTCAATTGAGCCGCTGATCATGGGCTTGGTGTTCGTGATCTGGGTCGGTATCGGACCGTTCGCCGGGGTGCTGGCGTTAGCACTGCACTCGATAGCGTCGCTCGGCAAGCTGTATTCGGAACAAATCGAAACCATCGACAGCGGACCTATCGAAGCGCTGCAAAGCACAGGCGCGAACCGCTTACAGACGATCATGTATGCGGTTGTGCCGCAGATTATCCCCTCGTATATCGCGTTCACGATGTACCGCTGGGATATCAATGTTCGTATGTCCACGATCATCGGTTTCGTCGGCGGCGGCGGCATCGGTTTCCTGCTTCAACAGCAGATCAACCTGCTGCGCTACCGTGATGCCGGAGTCGCGGTGCTTGCGATTGCGATCGTCGTCTCGATCCTCGATTATGCCAGTGCGGCGATCCGCGAGCGGTACATTTAGCGCATTAGTGCCGCGATTTTTCTTGCACAATCAGGGAAAATCGCGGCATTTCTGTTTTTGAGCCTCAACTTTCACTCTGTCCCATTCCTCTATACACTACATGCGCCTGACGATCATAGAAATGAGGAATCATGCGCGCTTTTTCCGTCGAAGACATCCTCAAATGGGCTGAAGACAACGCCAGCGCGGTGGACGCCCAACACCTCGCCCGGACAGAATACTGGCAGAAACTTGGAACGGATGGGGTGATGATCTGGGGAACGCTCCGAAACCCGAAGCATTCCCCCGTCGTGATCCGGCTTCCGCTGTTTGGGCTTCATCGGGATGCGGTGCACTGCCCGTGCAACCAGCGCAAGCCTTGTGAACACGGTCTCGCGCTGATGCTGCTGTGGCTGCAAACGCCGGAGGTGTTTACTACGGAAGCAGCGCCGCTGCGCAGTTTTGAGCGTTCCGAGCAGCTCTCTGGCGAGCCAATCCCACACGATGAACTCAGCATGGACGCGGCGATCAGGGATCATTGGCTCGTGATTGGCGTAAGTGCGAGTGTCCTGATCGATCTTTCTCCTGAAGAACTCATATGGCTGTACGGGTTGAATACGCGGCGGGTGGCACTGCTCCACAGCGTCGGCGATGCAGCCGTCATGCACATACCGCCGCTTGCGGTCGGGCAGGTGATCGACGCGGAACTTGTGTACTCGCCTTCGCCCACACCGTTGAATGCATCCCTGATCACAACACACGGGCACGCCCACTATGAACCACTTTCCGAACCGGTGGGCGATACGATCCCCGCTGCAATCGCATCAAATCCTCGGCTGCATCATTATCCGCTGATGCTGCGGGATGTCTACGTAACCCGTTTTGGCAAAGGCTGGACGATCCGAGATGCCGGGGGGCAGTTCTTACGCATCACCCCGCAATTTACGCATCAATGGGCGCTGTATGCGCTGCACGCGGGGATACCAATTCAGATCAGCGGCATCTGGGACGGCAAAATGATTCTGCCGTTGAGCGTGTATTCCGAAAACCGCTGGATCGACCTGAACACCCTGCTTCCGTACAAGCGGAATACCCGATCTGTTGCTCGGCGACCGATGTCGATTTCCCAAGGGGTGACCGATCCTGTGCTTGATCCGTTACCGCTGCCATGGCGCGGCGCGCCTGAAACACAACCTGTATGCAGTCCCCGTGCGATGCGTCACTTGTCGCTGCTCTTGAGCGGAACTTACGGCGTACTGTTAAAAGAGTGGTTGATCACAGCGGCGCATGCGAATCGTCGCGTCAGCCCGGAAGTACTGCCGACGCTGCTCTCGTTAGGACTTCAGCGTGCGCACTTGCAGCCGTATCTTCTGCCGGTGATCGGGGAGCGGGGGGACTGGCTGGCGGCTGAAATCCGGAATCAAAATTGGCGCTGGGTCTTTGATCCCGAAATCCCTCACTTTCAGGTGGCACTCAAGCAAGAACGCGAACAAGAGCGCGCCTTTATTGAAACCATTGCGAAAACTCAGTTCACCCTCGTCGTGCAAAACCTCGCACGCTATCGCACGCCTTGGTCAATGACGCTGATGGATGTTTTTCTTGACACAATGGAGCGAGTCGAGCGTCCGCCTCATTGGAAGGGTTGGTGGTCGCTCTTCTATTTGAACCATCTCACGCCGCTGATGTTTTTCTTTCCGCTGAATTCTTACGGGGAAACTCAGCGGCGCTTTCAGCAGTCGCGTGCTTTTGGTGACGAAGCCATTCACCATCGGTTGCAAACCATCGGTGATTTCCGGCGCGATCTGTTTGATGCGCTCCAAGAAAACGAGGATGCTCACCATTCAACGATTTGATAATCCTTGATCAGCGTGCCGTAAACAGGCGAAGTTCCATTCACGGCGGAGAAAATCGGATCACAGATGCGCGCCGCCGCGTCGATCATGTCGATGGGCAGACGGGCATCACCTTCGATGCGTTCTCCATCATCGCGGCGCGGCGCTTGATCGGATACCCACCCCGGATCGACGCTCGTTACATAGATGCGGTTGGCAGCGTAATCGTCGGCAATCGTGCGCGTGAGCATATTCAAGGCGGCTTTCGCCATATTCGTGTGCGGGTGAAAGCCGTTTTTGTACTGTGAAAACCGTCCTTCGGCTGCCGTGACATTCACGACAAAACGCGCCGGATGCGGCGAACGCATCAACATCGCTTTGAGCTGTCCCGCCAGCACTGCCGGGGCAACCGCATTCACCAATTGGACTTCAACCATTTCCAGCGGCGGCACTTCTTCGAGGTGCATCACCCAACTGTTAAATTCGCGGTTATCGATCTGCTGTCCATGTTCGTCGAACTGACCCGGCGGGAAAATCGGATCGCTGTCACCGGGGAGATAGCCGGATAAGCGAAGGTGTTCAAGGCTAACCGGCTCACCGGAGAGCAAGGTTCGCACGCCTTCCGGCAGTTGAGCCGAAGCTGCAAGCTCATACGGGAGCAGATGGGCATAAAATGCGGGTGGTCGTTTGACCGTCTGCGCGGCATTATTGATGACCGCGTCCAGATGCGGATACGTCTGCTCAAGATGGCGCGCGAAGGCTTCGACACGCGGAATCTGTCGCAAATCCAGTCCGTACACATGCAGCCGATCACACCATGCCGCGAAATCCGTTTCTTCGGAATACCTTCGCGCGGTATCATGCGGAAAACGCGAAGTCGTGATCACCTGTGCCCCGGCGCGGAGCATCCGCAGTACGGTCGCATAGCCGATCTTCACCCGTCCACCCGTGACCAGCACCGTGTAACCGCGCAAATCCGCTTGATCCACGCGCTTGTGATAATTCCGGTCGCCGCAGCGCAAACAAAGCTGATCGTAAAAGAAATGCTGGCGAAAATAGCGGCTTTTGCAGCCGTAGCACACTTCCGGCTGACGCAAATCGGGGAGGCGGCTCCATCCACCGTCCACCAAACGCGCCGAATCGGTTTCAAGCAGGGGATTTATATACTGCGCCCCTTGATTGACTGCATCGACTTGATCCGGCAGGTGTTCGAGTGGAATCAGGCGCATTGGCTCATAGAAGCTGGTGAAAAACCGTTCGCCTTCAGCCGATTCCCCGTCGAGGTGATCGAAAAACAACCACGCGAACGGAAGCCGATCTTTGGGGACGATCCGCCGCGCTTGACCGGGCGGCAGCGAAGCAGCAGGATGCGGATCACGCTTGCGGAAGGTTTGCAGCCGCTTCACGCTGGCGATTCGCTCAAGGGCGGCGGCAAAACTGCTTGTCGTGTGGGTGAAACTCACATCCAGCACACACAAGACATGCTCGATGCGAAACCGATCCGACTCATCGGTAACCATGCCCTGTGCGTGCGGCACGTCATACAAGAGCAGCGGAACGGGCAGCGATTCACCGTGCGCGGCGGTGATAATGCCGCTGCCGATCCCATAACTGCGCGGGAGAAAGGCGCGCAGTTCGCGGTGCACCGCATCGTGATCGACGCCGCCAGCCGTCAGCGCTTGGGCGAGGATTTTGCGAATGCCTTTGAGATGGCGCTGAATATCCGTCATAGTCTACGTGTTGGCTCAAAGACGGAGGTGCTCAGGACTTGAACCTGAGATGTTCCAAGGCAGCTTAGAAGGCTGTTGGGCTTTACCGTTAAGCTACACCTCTTATAAGTGTGGAGATGCCCGGGACTTGAACCCGGAATAGCAGAATCATCCTTCGGAGGGATGCAGGGTTTACCATTAACCTACGTCTCCACATACAGAAGTATACACAATCGGAGGTGCTCAGGACTTGAACCTGAGATGCTCCAAAGCGGATTCGTAGTCCGTTGGGCTTTACCGTTAAGCTACACCTCTCATAAGTGTGGAGATGCCCGGGACTTGAACCCGAAATGATTTTTCACTCCCTCTTGATAGGAAGGCGATGCTTTACCCTTAAGCTACATCTCCACAGGAGGAATTATAACGAATCGCCTTCTTTCCGGCTAAAGCGAAAGAAGGCGAACGGAGCATTGGCTAGAAGTAACTGCTGATCAATTCCAACACATCGGTGATGCTTGCGGGATCGCCCGATTGAATTTGTGTCGAACTTGCACGCGCAAGGGCATTCAGGGCGTTGATATCCGCATCCGATCCATACGCGACCGGGATCAAAATGACTGGATTCAGGTCGCTGTAACTGGCTTCCAGCGCGTCGATTGCATCGTTGAGCGTAAACCCGTTGTCGCCAGTATCTTCACCATCACTCAGCAGCACAATCGCTCGGATACGCTCCGCGTCGGTTTGCTGCGTCATGTAATCGACCACCTCGCGCACTGATGCGAATAGCTCGGTGCCTCCGTCCGCGCGCAGCGACCGAATAGCCCGATCAAGCGTCGCTTGAACGCTTTCGTAGTCGTCAAGTTCGACCACAATTTCCACTTCACTGTTGAAGGTCGCCAACCCGATACGGCTGTTCGAGTCGATTGCGGCGAGAAATGCCAGCGCCGCTTCGATTGCCTGATCGATTTTGCCGTCATTGCTCATCGAACCGCTGACATCAATGAGCAGCATGATATCCGCCTGCTTTTTGACGAATGCCCAGCTCTGCTGAATCGCGGCGATCACTTCCGGCGCGGGAACATCCAACACGGTGCGCGGTTGGTTCACATCGACGCCGTTTTCGGCAACGAGCGGGAAATCAAGCGGTACATCCGGGTTCGCCGGACGGAAACCCTCCGCCATGATGCGCCGCTGAACCGCCGGAGTCAGCACATAATCGACAAAAACACTTGCAGCCGCGCGTTGTTCTTCCGTCGTCCATGAAGCGTTGACGATGCCCATTGGGTGTTCATGCCAGAACGTGCCTTCGCTGGGGTACAGCGCGACCAACCGTTCGGGCGGAACGCCTTCGGGCGAACGACCTTGATTGATGTAGATCAGATCGTTTTCTTCCAACGCAACAAAATCGAGATAATCAGGTCCTTGCGCGATGTAATTGCGGAATTCGGTGGTGCGCGTCGAATAGTGGCGGATTAATTCCTCAATTTGTCGCACGCCGCTTTGCACATCTGGATCACGGACTTCAGCACTGGTCAGCCGTCGTCCTGTGAAACCGTTCGCGCGGGCGCTGGCGTAAAATTCGGAAATCAATGTCGAAAGCGCAGTTGAACTCACCAGCGGGTCGGTGTGCCCATAATAGACCGTGCGGCGACCGCTGATGCCATAATCCTGCCAGCCATTCGGGCTGTTCAACACATCGAGTAAGTCCTGCCAGCCCACATCCTCACGCCCGATTGTGTTCCGGATCGCTTCTAAGCGGCTTTCCCAAATCGCCATGACGACGGGCGCAAGCGCGGTTGCCTGAGTTTGCACAAGGTCAAAAATTTGGCGTCCGCTCTGATAATTGGCGAGCGCCAGCCAATGACTGACCGATGGCTCAAAAATCGTCGGGCGGGCGATGTTGCTGTTGTTGGGAGCAATCAGCGCATTGACGATCCCTTGCATCGTCGTACCGGATGATCCGCTTTCACCGCTGATGCAAATCGTCGGTTCACCGCTTGCAAGCGGCTGCCCGGTGACAGGATTACGCCCATTGCGATACGAATCATTAAAATCTGCCATCACTTGCGGCAGATAGGATTGTGACTCCGGCGCATAGATGATCGTGATAGCAACGCTGTTCGGCGCACACGCGCCGCTAACGGCTGTGCTGGCTGGGCTTGCAGGAGACTGATCACAAGCTGTCAGCAGGAGCAGAAGGAGGACGAATGCATAAAAAGGGTTATGGCGTCGTGAACTCATAGGGTTAACTCGCGTTTAAAAATTCTTCACGGATTCTAGTCTTGTCCACTACCGCGCGCAACTGAGCAGGAGGAGCAAAGGGTTAACCGCTGTGGAGTGTCACTGAAATTTGACGAGCACATCATTGATCAGGTTGGCGGCTTGTTCGGCGCTGTTTGCCGCATGGATCATATGCCGGTAAATCTCACGCAGTTTAAGCACACTCACCACTGCTTCTGGTGTCTCGACATCCTGATACAAACTGGTGAGCGCATTTACATACAGCGTATCCATCCGGTTTCCCAGCCGCCGCACTTGCATTGTGTATTCGCTGGCGCGTTCGCTTTGGCGCTCCATATGCTGAACCGCCAGATGTAAGGCTTCGGCGCACTGCGCGAGAACCTCTGCCATCGTCTTGAGGTGTGTATTGGGGGCAACGCGCAAAATGTACATTTCGCGCACGAGCGAAAATAGATAATCCAGCACATCATCAATTGCGCGTGACAGCCCGAACAAATCCTCGCGGTCAATCGGCGTGATGAATGCCCGTTTGAGTTGAAGAATGAGCAGGCGGCGCACTTCATCCGCCGCCTGTTCGATACGGGCAACTGTCCGGGCGTTTTCCTTGTCAGGTGTCTCCATGTAGACGATGACTGCGTGCGCCCCCTTCTTTAACTGCGCAGTTTGCTCCAACAGCGCGGTCAGAAATGGGTCTGGTTTGCGCGCACGATTCAGCTTGAACGGCAGCGTCATTTTCATTGAAACAACCCACTCACAAGCAAGTACACCAGCGCGCCCACCAACGCCGAAAACGGCAGTGTCAGCAGCCACGCACGCAAAATACTCCTGAATTCGCCCCAGCGC
Organism: Anaerolineae bacterium; assembly: GCA_026645745.1. Lineage (GTDB taxonomy): Bacteria > Chloroflexota > Anaerolineae > Aggregatilineales > Phototrophicaceae > Flexifilum. The sequence continues at coordinate 12,725 of JAPKMU010000132.1, forward strand.
ACATGACGCAAGCGTTCTGCGCTGCCCGCGCCGACGATTGCCGACGCGATCACCTGTGAACCGCTCACC
>JAPKMU010000133.1 GCA_026645745.1 Anaerolineae bacterium
GTCAGCCCTTCGAGATCGACACCGCCTTCGCCTTGCGGCACGGGGGTGACTTCCTGAGCGGTCACCACTGACGCGAAAAGTAGAACCAGCAGCACCGCCATCAGCGCTGTTTTTTTCATAAGACGACTCCTCTTGAGTGGACAGTTGAACCTTACGCGATTGACGGCAGGGCTTGACCGACCGGAAAGCCCATTTCCGGACGGGCGGTTTGGCGGGATTGAACTTGTGCCGTATCGAATGGCATGGAAGAATAGGGCAGCATTTGTTTCATCAACAGTTCGGAGTTTATTCATTTCACACTCACCCATTCACCCGACGATATAGGCGGGTGATGCATCCCTCCCCAAATTCCGAGACTGTATTGCTAGAGGATGGAGACGTAACACATGAAGAAGAGTTTGTTGGTTCTGGTTGCTGTTGTACTTGCGCTCGTGGCGGCGCTCGGCGTGAGCGCGCAAGAAGATGCGCCTACGATTGCGGAACTCGTTGTCGCATCAGCAGGTGGTGATCCGGCGGAATTCAGCATTCTGCTGGCGGCTGTTCAGGCGGCTGATCCCGCCGTTCTTGAAACACTGAGCAATACCGGCGCGGCGCTGACCGTGTTCGCCCCGACCGATGCAGCATTCGCCGCCGCTTTTGAAGCGATGGGTGTCACGGCGGAACAGGTGCTCGCTGATCCGGCGGCGCTCACCGATATTCTGCTCTATCACGTTGTCCCCGGTGTGTACATGGCGGCGGATGTCGCGGCGCTCGATGGCTCGCTGCTCGGTACTGCCCTGTATGAAACTGCGCTGCTCGTGACGCTTGACGGCGAAACCGTGCGCATCAACAATGCGGCGGTCGTCATGGCGGACGTGGAAGCCTCCAACGGTGTCGTTCACGCGATTGACGGCGTGCTGCTTCCCCCGGTCGCTGAAGAAATGGGCGACGATATGGGCGGCGACATGATGATGGAAACCGTCAGCATTGCCGAAACCGTGATCGCGGCGGCGGGTGCTGATCCGGCGGAATTCACCATTCTTTTGGCGGCTGTTCAGGCGGCTGACCCGGCGATTGTTGAACTGCTGACCAGCGGTGGACCGTACACCGTGTTCGCCCCGACCGACGCGGCATTCGCGGCGGCAATCGAAGCGCTCGGCACGACGGCAGAAGAACTGCTGGCGAACACCGATCTGCTCAACATGGTGCTGGCGTATCATGTCGTCCCCGGTCACTTCACGGCGGAAACCGTCGTTGCGGTGGCAAGTGTTGAAGGCGGCGTGCGCGTGGCAACCCTCCTCCCCGGTTATTCTGTAACCGTAGCCGCAACGGATATGGGCGTCATGGTGGACAGCGCGAACGTGATCACGACGGATGTTCATGCCTCCAACGGCATCATCCATGTGATCGACGCGGTGCTGCTGCCGCCAATGGATATGTAGCGGCTATTGCGCAGCTTGATAATATGAGTAAGATTAAGGGGTATGGCGGACTGCCGTACCCCTTTCATTGTGCTATGCGCTGTGGTCTAATCAAATCATCATGAACACGGAAACCTCATCGACCCCAACACCTCTCCCAATCACGTTTATCGGGACGCTGCAAGAAGCGCTCCAGTTTTCGGACGCAGATGCCGCTTTGAACCGCACAGGCGCGGTCAGCCTTGCTCAAAAAAAACGCTTGACACGCGCATGGACGCGATTGTTGATCGGCGGCGTGATTGCGATTGCTGCCGTGACCATCGCAGCGACGTTTGCATTATTCATCGCGCAGCGCCAAAACTCGCTTGTTTTACAATTGACTGGGATCGCTCTCACATTTTTTAACGCCTTGATCGTGATCCGTTTAGCGCAAAGCCGTATGCGCTTAAACAGCGATCTGCGCGATCCGGTCACCCGAAGCGAAGGCACGATCCGCCACACGGTGCGCGTGAGCGGACGCACCGCGCGCTATCTGTTAGAAGTAAACGGGGAACGGCTGATGGTTGAAAAGCCGGTTTTCTTCGCCTTCGAAGACAGCCGCCGTTATGCCTTGTATCGCACAGCGGCGAGTAAGACGCTGATTTCGGCGGAAAAGTTGGAGCTGTAGTATCTCCGTCAACCGTTCAAACTTTGACGGTTTTCGAAAGCACAGCCAATTTGCGCGATATCAAAGATTGACCTTTTCCCGAAACGCGGCGAATCAGGCTTATTCCGCTGTGATGCTCACTTCGGTGGTGCCTTCGCCACCGCTCATGACGACGAGCGTATACATACCGTCCGCCGGAACTTCCCATCCGCTGATCAGGCTTACGTCATTGTTCCTGACGAGCATGATCCCTTGCCTGTCCATCACAAAGATAAGCGGATCGAGCGTGTCATTCGCCGGGGCGCTGAACGTGAGCGTTTGTCCCGCCTGTGCCGTGAACAAGAGATAGTAACTGCGTCCCGGTGCCATTTCGACGGTGATGGCTTGCCCGATTTCAATCTGAACGAGCCGAATCGGTTCTGTTCCAGTCGCTTGTGCGTACAGAGCATAATACTCGGTCGCCAGTTGATCATCGACTCCGGTAAAGGCATACGCTAATTCACCTAGCAATACTGGATACGTATCGACAAGCGTCAGCACTTGATCAATATAGCGTTGTGCTGCTTCGCGGTTGCCAAGACGCAGATACACAGCGCTGATACGCACGCGATCGTATGCCGTGAATTGATCGACCGCTTTCACATTCAAGAGCGGCTCCATCAGGTCGATGTAACCCTGATCATTGCCTACCGACAAGTAAATATACGCCAGCTCTCCGTCGAAAAAGCTGCTGCCCGGATCACCCGGCTTGAGTTCATGAATAGCTGCGTGTGCCCCCTCCATTAATGCCTGTGCGCGTTCCAGATCGCCTATATCTACGAGAACAGTGGCGATAAACGCGGCGATATGTGGGTTCTCCGCACCAATTTCGAGTGCTTGCTCAAACAGCGCATTCGCGGCATCCATATCCCCCAGAGCCGCCATTGATGCCCCTTGCAAGGTGTACACGAGCACGCTGTTGGGTTCAATTTCCCGCGCAGCGAGAGCATCCTCAAGTGCTTCATCATCGCTCCCAGTCATCCACAGCCATACGGCGCGCGTGATCAACGCGGCGAAACTGTCCGGTGCAGCGGCGACCGCCGCATCCCGCTGAGCGCTTTGTTCGTCGTAAAAATCCCCATATTCCATTGAGGAAGCGAAGGCAAGCCAGTTGAGCGCATGATAGTAATACTCGCGCGTAGTGAGAAGCTGACCATCCAACAGGTAGGCATCCGCCGCCGCCGAGAGCAATTCCGGGTTATAGGGATCAGCCGTCAGCGCACATTCATACGCCGCGATTGCAGTGGGGTAATCAGCCGCTTGATACGCGGCAGCACCTACCGCCGCATGATCAACCGAAGGGTCACATACGGCTTGCATCGCAGCAGGAGCAATCGTGAGTGCAACCACCATCACCACAACAAATACCCGGACAACGCGCTGCAATTTCAACATGGAACAGGCTCATTTCGCTTGATGCATTCGAATTGAAGGGTATGCGCTACCCGATTCCGATGAGCATCTGCCCCATTTCAACCACATCCCCGGTTTTCACGCGGACGGACTGAATCTCGCCATCGGCGGGGGCGGCGATGCGAATTTCCATCTTCATTGCTTCAAGAAGCAGAAGCGTCTGACCTTTTTTGACGGAATCCCCCGCTTTGACCAGCACATCACGCACTTGACCCGGCATCGGCGCGGTGAGATCGCCCGCGTGCGCTTTATGGCTGCTCCGCTTGACCGCTTCCGGCAGCGTGAACGTCACCGGATCGCCGTTTACGGCGGTGTAGCGCGTGCCGCTCACCGATGAAGCGTACACCGTTGCGCGGTCGCCATCGTCAAACGCCAGTGTGAGTCCGCCGTTTTCGTTCGGGATCGCCCGCAGCGTGTATGCGCGCTCCCCGATCACAGCGCGGTATGTCCCATCAGCGAGCGCTTCGAGCGCGACCGAGTACGTTTCCCCGTTGTAGACATAGCTGTACGTCGGCATTTATTCGCCTCCCACGCGGAAATGATCCGCCCGCGCCCAAGGATCAGGCGTGATCGCCTTGCCGTTCGTCACGCTTGACGGCGCAAGGGTTCGTTCGTGCAGCGCGGCGGCGATCAGCGCGTGATCGAGCGTGGTCGCGTCGGGATGTTCCGGCGGGATCAACTCCGCGAGATGCGAGTCAATAAACGTCGTATCGACTTCACCCGCCAGAAATGCCGGATGATTGATCAACGCCCGCAAAAATTCGCGGTTCGTCGTCGTGCCGAGGATCACGGTATCGCACAGCGCCCGATCCAAGCGGCGGATCGCATCGGTGCGCGTCCAATCGCTCACGATGATTTTGGCGATCATCGGGTCATAATGCAGTGTGATCGTATCGCCGCTGACCACGCCCGAATCAACGCGGACGCCGGGAGCATACGGCGCGATGAAGCGGATCAGCGTGCCAGGGGCGGGCATGAAGTTCAGGCGCGGATTTTCGGCGTACAAACGCGCCTCGATCGTGTGCCCGCGCTGACAGATCGCATCCTGCTTGAAGGGGAGTCGATGCCCCTGCGCGGTCGTGATTTGCAGTTTGACCAGATCAAGCCCGGTCACGCCTTCGGTGACGGGATGTTCGACCTGTAAGCGCGTATTCATCTCTAAGAAATAGAACTCACCCGCCGGGGTGACGATAAACTCGACCGTACCCGCGTTGACGTAGCCAACCGCCCGCGCCGCTTCGACTGCCGCCGCGCCCATCTGCGCGCGGGTTTCAGGAGTCAGCATCGGGGACGGCGATTCTTCGATCACTTTTTGATGACGGCGCTGTGCGCTGCATTCGCGCTCGAATAGATGCACCGTGTTTCCGTGCGAATCCGCGAATACTTGAATTTCGATATGCCGCCCGCGTTCGATATAGCGCTCCAAAAACAGGCGCGGATCACCGAAGGCGTGCGCGGCTTCGCGGCGTGCTCCTGCCAGCGCCTCCGGTAGTTCCGCCGGATCGCGCACGATGCGAATGCCTTTTCCGCCGCCGCCGCCTGCCGCTTTCACCATGACCGGATAGCCGATGCGTTCCGCCGCCGCGACGAATTCCGCGTCGGTCGCGGTGTCACTTTGAAAACCGGGGACAAGCGGCACTCCGGCGCGTTCCATCAACGAGCGCGCTTCGGTTTTTACGCCCATCGCGCGGATCGCATCCGGCGGGGGACCGATCCAGATCAATCCGGCGTCGGTCACAGCGGCGGCGAATTCTTCACTTTCGGACAAAAAGCCGTAGCCGGGATGCACCGCGTCACAGCCGGACGCCCGCGCCGCGTCGATCAAGCGGGCGATATGCAAGTAGCTGTCAGCAGGGGCAGCGCCGCCTAAATGCACCGCATGATCGGCTAAACGGACATGCCGCGCGGAAGCGTCCGCATCCGAATAAACAGCCGTCGCGCGGATGCCCATCTCATGAGCGGCGCGCAGCACACGAACGGCGATTTCGCCCCGGTTGGCGATCAAAATGTTGGTGATGCGTGCGGTCATAAGATTTTGCTTCAGGCAACCGTGCTTAGATCATAAACGGGCGTTTCAATCGTGCGTGCTGGTTCACCACCTGACCACAACACGCGGTGAATGCGATCCACAACCTCCGGGTCGAGATAGGTTTCGCCGCAGTTTTCACACACCCACGCAGGTACATTTTCAATCACGACAAAATGCCCTTCCAAAAACTGGGTGTAGGTGATCAACTGCTGCTTTAATTCTCCATGACACACCGAGCAAGTCTTGGTCATGTCGTTTTCCTCGTCTTGTAATCTATCCATTCCGCCGCATCCGGCTCGTACAGCGTGATTAGTTTCACATTCGGCGCAAGACTAAGCTGCAAATGAAGCGGACGTTTAGCGGTTGTCCATCCAAAGATTAGACAACTTGGACTGTATTTATCATCCGGGTAACGCTCGATGATCTCGCCATTCAGAATCGCTTCTTCAATTTCTGAACGGCTGATGCGGCGTTCGGCAGATCGTTTGACAGCGTGAAGCGAAAACTGATAATCACCGTCCCTGATCGCCTGTTGGATTGAGTTGAGATCAGGATCAGGGTTCATCACGTTGACACGATCGGCATCTGACTTTCGATCAGCGCCTTGAGCAAGACCAGCGCTTGATTCAGATCGCGCTCGTTCTTCTGCTCCATCGTCAGCCGGTTGAGCAGTTTGCCTAACATCGCACCGGGAAGCGCGTAATCCACCATGATCGTCACCCGCGTGCTTTCCGGGTCATCCGGCAGCGCTTCAAACCGGAATTCAAACGTCGCTTCTATGCCGCTGATCGTCCGCACGATCAAATGCTGATTTTCTTCGTAGACCTCAACCTGATGTTCGCCTTTGATCTTCACGCCCATCATGTTGTACACGTAGCGCGAACGCGACCCGATCACCGTGGGCGGCGGCGTCACGCGCTGCTGAAGTTCGAACGCTTCCCACCAATCCGGCATCCGCTCCGGGCTGTGCGCCACCATCGCAAACACCCGCACGGGCGGCGCGTGAATTTCGATTGCTTGTTCAACACGCGGCATGGAAAAGCCCCACTTATGCACAAGACCGATGGTGATTATACCGATTGCTCAACAAAGCGTTAAAAAATGCTTTACGCCCGCTCCGTTTCCGTGACGATCAAGCGCCACAGTTCAAACTGTTTTTCGCCAAACCCTTTGAGGGTCGATCCAAACGGCGTAATCGTCAGCGGTTCGTCATGCTTCAAGTAATCCAACACTTCGGGATCAAGATACATGCCGCCGGATAAGACAATATCCTGCCCGGTCGATAAGCTCTCTAGGCGTGCGGCGATATTCACGACCGTGCCGAAGTAGTCAAGCCGTTCATTCAAGGTGACGGCGATGCAGCTTCCGGTATGAATCCCGATTTTGATCGCCAGTGGGCGCGGTTCGGCGGCAAGCTGGCGCTGCGCCGCGACCGCCGCGCGGATCGCTTCGACCGGGCGGCGAAATGCCGCCATCACCGCATCCCCGTTCGTCTTGATGATCGATCCGCCCGCCGCGCGCACGGCAGCGGTCAAAATATCAAAATGCCGCATCACCATCCCAAAGGCGGGCGCATCCCCGACTTCCCGGTAAAGCGCCGTCGAGTCGCGTAAGTCGGTGAACATGATCGTCAAGCTGCCGATCCCGATCTGCACATCCGAGCGCAGCACTTCTTTTCCGAATAAATCGCGGAAGGTCTGGAGCGTGGTCACATCGGCGGCGGTTGCCGCTTGATCGGTCCAGCCTGTTTTTTCGACGACGATCAACTGCTCGGTCGGGTTAATATTCTCAACGGTCAGCGTACCATCCGGTCGGATGATCGCTTCGCCGCTTGTCCAGCCGTTAGAGCGGAGCGGCAGAAGTGCATTCGACGCGCCGTTGATGTCGATCATCAACCGCGCCGCGCCGGGGACTTCCAAAGCGCGCACCCGGTAGCGCCCGACTGCGGCAGGCGCGGATAGGATTTTACTTTCGCCCGGTTTGATGATCTGCTGCATCACGATGTGCGGTGTGATCTGCGGACCGCCGACGCAGTACGCGGCGGGGATGACTTCGCGGATCGCCGCGTTGGGCGCGAACACCAATTCCATCGATTGATCAAAATTGACGCGGTAATCAATATGGCAGACTTCGCAGTGGACATGATCCGGCACATCGCGCAGCGATTTCGCGGTCGCCTTCGCGCCCCGGCACAGCGGACACAGCAGTTCCCAGCGCGAGTCGAGAATACCCATCTGGGTCGCGTGTAAGAACATCTCCAGCACGGCGCGGCGGGGAACACGCCACGCATCCGCCAGCGCATACGGGCGCATCCGTGCCAGCGTGAACTCGTCGCCGTACTCCAACAGCGACGTAAGCAGCACGCTCAATACGGGGTCAACGCCGCGCCGGTCGAATTCTTTCCCGGCGTTCGCCATGCGCCGCCGTGCGCCGTTCGGTAACTGTGTTGTCTTGTGCGGGAGCGTGGTTTCAAACGGCTGCTGCTGCTGCGCCAGCTTATCGTATGCCATGAATGCGCGCCGAAAATCGCGGGCGCTCCACCAGCCGATTTGCAGCGGAATCGCCGCCATGCCGATCACGTTGCGCGGCGCAACCCAGACTTCATACACAACTTCCGTGCCGCCGTTGGGAAGCGGGATGAGTTCGGTCAGCGTGCGCATATACAGCACGGGACCCTGTGAGTAATTGCGGAACACGCCGAATTTATACGGCTTGATCCACTCAAACGGGCTTTCCGTCCACGCAATCGGCACGAGTTTGAGTTTGCCAAGTTTAATGCGGTGCATCTTCAGTTTGCGCGTCGCGTTCGGCAGGTCTTGGCTCGTGCGCTCCACCATGATCGGCGGGAGATGCGTATCCCGGTTAAAACGATCGGTGTTCGCGGCATACGTCCACAGCGCGTCGGGCGGTGATTTCAACCGCCACACCCACCGGTAATAGACTTCACGCATCAAGCGCGGGCGCTTCATGGCGATTGTTTGGGAAGCCGTCACGCTGTTTCCTTCATCAATTCGTGCTTTCTATTCAGTATACGAAAAATAGAGTTCCGTGCCGATTCCTCGTTTGCGCGTGTCTGATATAATCATGCCGCTTCTGGAATGGATGACTGGGCTTGAAAACTTCGACACGTTCTCTGCTGCTGATCGTGTTGGCGGCGTTTGTGCTTCGGCTGGCGCTGTTGATCGGCGTGGTGCATTTTCCGGGTATCGCTGATCCCAACCATTATTACAACCTCGGCGTCCGTTTGATTCAAGGACACGGGCTGACGCTCGATTACATCTGGCAGTATAACGACGTGTACCCCACCGTTGAACACCCCGACGATCATTGGATGCCGCTCACCGGAATCATCGCGGCGGCGGGCATGACCGTGTTTGGCGAAGGCACATTCGGCGCGGTGCTGCCGTTCGTCGTGTTGGGGGCGCTGCTGCCGTTGATCGCTTACGCGGCGGCGCGCCAATTCGGCGTATCAAACGCCGGGGCATTGTGGTCAGCCGCCGCTGCCGCCCTGCTGCCGGAGTTCATGCTGAATTCGGTGCGAACCGATACGACGATCCCGAATGCGCTGATGATCGGGTTGGCGGTGATCGCCTTCACCGAAGGGATGCGGCGCGGAAAAGTCCGTTATTTTGTCGTGAGCGGCATCGCCACCGGAATCGCGTATGCAATCCGCAGCGAGTCAGCGCTCGTGATTCCTGCCGCCGCCGCATCGGTGATCGGGTATGCTGTGCTTGAACGACGCAGTGTACCTGTGCGTCAGGCGGTGATCGGCATGATCGCGGCGGGTATGTGCGCGCTGGCGCTGGCGATCCCTTGGGTGCTGCGCAATTGGTCGATCAACGGCACATTGTCCACGCCGACAATGAATAACATGTTCTTCTTGACCAGCCACAACGACCATTATTTGTTCAATACGCGCCTTTCGCTCGAAACCATGCTCGCCGCCATGACCCCTGCGCAGTTGATCGGGCGGCGGCTGTTTGAACTCGCGGCGACGGCGAAATTGGCGATCACGACGCTCGACGTGTTGATCGTGCCCGTGTTGGGTGGCGCGCTTTTGCTGCTTGCGACGCGGGATCGCACGCGCTTACGGACGATGCTCCCGGCGATCATTTTGTTAATCGGCTTTGTGATCTTTTACCCGATTCTCGTACCGTTCAAGAGTCAAGGCGGGAGCATGAAAAAGGCGCTGCTTTCGCTGCTGCCCTTGTTTCTCCCGCTTGCCGCATTTGCGTTTGAGCGGGCGATCACGGATGCGCGGATGCGCGCCGGAGCATGGCTGATCGCGCTGGCGATCATCGGGGTGAACGCCGTCGAATTGGTGCGGCAGGATGACGCGCGTAACGTCACCTATTTGAGCGTGATCGAAACCTTACGCGCCGCCGCCGTCGAACTCCCCGATCAAACCGGAGAAGGGCAGCTTGTCTTTATGAGCGAAGACCCGTTTATGCTGGCATATTTCGGGCTGTCGTCCGTCGTGTTCCCGATGCCGGATCGGGATACAGCGGTTGAAGTCGCGCAACGCTACGCCGTCGATTATCTCGTCATGCCGTCTGGTCGTCCGGCGCTGGATGCGCTCCTTAACGGCGGCGCGGAGGATGCGCGCTTCGTGTTCGTCGCGGATGTCCCCAACACGCATTATCAGTTCTGGCGCATCGTTTCGGCGGAGGCTGGATCATGAGGACGCGGCGCATCTTGTGGGCGGTGCTGGCGATCAGCTTGATCGCTCGGTTGCTGTTTGTGATTAATCTTCCCGTCACGATCACCGAAAACACCGGCAGCGATTCGCGCTGGTATTGGGTGAACGCGCGGATTCTCTTAAGCGGCGCAACCGTCGCGGAAGTCGATGGCGCACTTTACGATGTATCGCAGCTTCAGCCGCCGCCCGTCTATTTGATCTTCATCGGTGCGCCGCAGTTCATCATGAGCGAATCCGCCGCGTTTTATGCGATTCTGCTCACCCAAGCGCTTTTAAGCACGCTGACGGTTTACATGGCGGCGCTTTTGGCAAAACGCATCACCGGGCGCGAATCGGCGGCAGTACTCACCGCCGTGCTGATCGGGTTGTCGCCCGCATTCATCATCGAAAGCGGACAGATCACCACCGAAACGCTGTTCATGACCCTGCTCACCGCCGGGCTGCTCACTTTCGTGATCGCGCTTGAGTCGCGGCGCACAGGTGTTTTTCTGCTCGGCGCGGTGCTGCTCGGCTTGGCGACGCTCACGCGGGCGGTGCTGCTGCTGTTCCCGCTGGCGCTGGCAGGCTGGTGGGTGATCGTTCACTGGCGGCGCGAACACTGGCGCGCAGTCGGTCGGGCGCTCGTGTTTGCGGCGATCTATACGTCGATTGTGCTCACATGGACGGTGTACAACCTTGCCCGTTGGGATCGCTTCGTGATCGCGGGCGAAGGCTTCGCGGCATTTTTATACGTCGGCGCGACCGGATGGGATGACCCGCATGAGGTCGATCAACGTCTGCTGGAGTCCGGCGCGGAGTACACCGACGACCGCGTCTTCGAGCAGAATGCCTACACGGGCGCAGCCGCCAACGCGATCAGCGCTGACCCGATGGGTTATATCACGCGGCGGTTCGGTGAGCTTGCGGGGGCATTTTTGCAGCCTCACGGGACGGTTTATTTTCCCGGTGAGAGTCTGCGTAATCTGGCGCTCAATTGGGCGCGTGATGACCGTTCGCTCGAAGGTCTGTTCAACGTGCTGCGCGGCGATCAATTTGCGATCAAGGCGCTGGTTTATGTGTTCCATTACGGCATGATTGTGTTGGGCGTGATCGGCATGTGGCGCACGCGATCCCGCTGGCGGCTGACAGTGCCGCTGATCGGCTATATCGCGTATACCCTGCTCGTCCATCTCGCTTTGCTGGCGATCCCGCGCTACTTGTTCCCGACGCTGATCGTGTGGGCGGTGCTGGCGGGTGGAGTACTTGGAAAATCAAAGAGTCAGGTAGAAGAAACGGAAACAACCGATGACGACCATTCTCGGAATCGAATCCTCGTGTGATGAGACGGCGGCGGCAGTCGTGATCGACGGGCGCGTGATCGCCTCCAATGTCGTCGCTTCGCAGATCGATCTTCATGCCCAATACGGCGGCGTTTTCCCAGAAGCCGCCAGCCGCGCCCATATTGAGGCGATCACCTACGTTGTCGATCAAGCGCTGCGCGATGCGGGCATTCGCCCTTCCAAGCTCGATGCGATTGCCGTCACACGCGGACCGGGCTTAGTCGGATCGCTGCTCGTCGGCGTGAACTACGCGAAAGGCATGGCATTGGCGACAGGCAAGCCGCTCTTGGGGATCAACCACCTTGAGGGGCATGTGTACGCGCTGTGGCTGACCGAGCCGTATAAAGAAGTCAAGTTTCCCGTCGTGGTCTTGATCGTCAGCGGCGGTCATACCGAACTGCTCTTGATGCGCGATCACGGCGATTATCAGCGCTTGGGCGGCACGATTGACGACGCCGCCGGAGAAGCCTTTGATAAGGTCGGGCGGCTGCTCGGCTTGCCATTCCCCGGCGGACCGAACATCGAGCGCGCATCCCTTCAGGGCAACGCCAGCGCCTTTGATTTTCCGCGTTCACGGCTCGAAAACCCGTTTGATTTCAGCTTCAGCGGCTTAAAAACTGCGGTGATGCGCGAAGTTACGGTCGCGCCGAGCGCGGGAGCACGCTCCAAGTCGCGCCGCGAAGCCGCCGAAGCCGGAGCGCCGCCGGATAAGAGTATCGTCCTGCGCTCGGATATTTCAGTCAATGACGTGGCGGCGAGTTTTCAGCGCGCGGTCGTGAGTATCTTGGTCGAAAAGACGGCGAAAGCCGCCAAAGATTACAACGCGACTGAGGTCTTGATCACCGGCGGGGTGAGCGCCAACCAGCACCTCCGTCAGCAGATGCGCGCCCAAACCGATCTCGTCGTGCGCGTGCCGCCGTTGAATTTGTGTACGGACAACGCGGCGATGATCGCGGCGGCGGCGTATTACCGCTATCAAAGCGGCTTGCGCAGCGACCTCGATCTCGATGTGCGTCCGATGTGGGCGCTGACCAGCACGACGTATCAAGAGGGGTGAGAACAAACACGCGCCTGCCATTTTGCCTTCATCCCGGACGCTGCGCGTCCCGCCCCTCTCTGCCAGCGGTTCACGAGACGACACTTTTTCCTCACCCCCCGACCCCCTCTCCATCGCAAGCGATAGAGAGGGGGAGCAGATCACTT
>JAPKMU010000134.1 GCA_026645745.1 Anaerolineae bacterium
GCCAAGCAGAAATCCAAACTGAAGCGCAACCACATTGATCAGCGGCACAAGCGTATTCGGCGCAAGATGGCGCCCCCATACTTGAGCAGCATTCAAGCCTTTAGCGTGCGCCGTGATTGCGTAATCGGCGCGGCGTGCTTCGCGCAGTTCCGCCGAAAATACCGTGCCAATCACACCCGCCATGTTGATACCCAAGACGAGTGCAGGCAGAATCACCTGAGAAAACTGCCCCGCCCCCCCTGCCGGAAAAAGATTTAACTGTGCCGAAAACACATAGACCGCAAGCGTGCCAGTCCAGAGGACAGGTACACTCAAGGTCAGCGCCAGTACCGCAGAACCAAGCGAATGAAGCGTACTCCATATGCCAAGCGCAAGACCGATTACCACTGCTGTGCTGATTGCCGCAAGGGCAAGCTCAAGTGTAGGAGCGAAATTACGGTAAATCATCTCAGAAACGGGTAGTCCATTAATGAGCGATACGCCAAGATTACCCCGCAGAAGCTGAAAAATCGCACTCACATACTGCGCTGCAAGGGGTTGATCCAACCCAAGCGCTGATCGCCGTGCCGCCAGCGTCTCGGCACTCGCGCCGGAATCGATCATTTGTGAGGTGATCGCATCACCGGGAAGCACGCGAAGCAAAAAGAAAAGAAGGGTGAACGTCAGCCATAAGCTGAACATTCCCCTTAAGAAACGGCGAACAAGTTCCACGAGACTTATGAAGCGCTGAACGTCACGTTATGCAAGAGCGGAAACCACCCGTACACGTCAAACGCCAAGTTTCCAACCCCCTGTCCTACGCCGTTCAGGTTGACATAATCGCGTATCGGCAAGATAAGCGCCTGTTCCATGATCAGCCGCTGCGCCTGTGTGTAATCGGAGGCACGCGCCGCTGCGTCAGTCTGCCGCACGGCATCCAAGAGCAGGTTATCAAGATCAGTGTTTTCGAAGTGCATCCAATTGAGCGTTCCACTGCTGATGTAGTAATCGTTCAGAATCGACGGATCGACCCCAAAACTGTAGAATGCGACGAGGTGATACTCCCCTTCCTGTACAGCATCAACAACGAATCCGCGCGTCGGCGCAGTCTCAATAACGGCACGTACCCCAATTGCCCGCCATTGTTCAGTGAGCAGTTGGGCAACTTCTGGGATCATTCCCCATGTTGGCGCGATCACCGTGATTTCGAGGTCACCTTCTCCAACATCGTAATAGCCGTTGTTATCCGCATCAACGAATCCTTCCTGTTCGAGAAGAGTCCGAGCCTGCGTTGGATCATACGGATACGCGCCGACGACTTGATCGGTGAAAAACGCGGTATTTGCGGATAAGGGACCCCATGCAACCTCAGAAAAGCGCTGGAAAACCGTATCCACAATCGTTTCGCGGTTCGTGCCAAACAACAGTGCCCGCCGCACAGAAAGGCTGTTGGTCGGGTAAAGAGTCGTATTCATCATAAACTGAAGCGGTTGTCCGGCAATCGCCGTCGGAGACACGGTGAAAACGCCTTCACCGGCAAGTGCTCGTGCATCTGTGGGCAGTAATTCGCCCATGATCTGTACATCACCGCTTTCGAGTGCGATTGCCCGTGCTGCCGCATCGCTGTAAAAACGGAATTCGACTTCGTCAACGGATGCATCAACCGTTGGTGTGTAGAACGCGGGTCCCCACGCATAGTCCGGGTTACGGCGAATCACAAGGCGATCACCGGGCAGGTATTCAACAAACTCAAACGGTCCCGTACCCACTTGATGAAATTGGTAGCGTTCCGTCGAATACTCGTTGAATGCAGTCGGGCTGGCGATACCGAGATAAACCTGACTGAGCGAATCGAGCAGCGGGCTGTAGGGTTCGCTCAGGATTAGACGAATAGTATAGTCGTCTATAACCTCATAGCGCTCATACGAGCCAAGGAGAAACAGCGCTTTTTGAGAAAGTGTGTCTGGGCTGGTAATCCGATCAAGGTTCGCGGCGACAGCTTGCGCGTTAAATGGGGTGTCATCATGAAATGTTACCCCCTGCTTGAGGTGGAAAGTGTAAATTAACCCGTCACTTGTGATTTCCCACGATTCTGCCAGACCGCCCACAAAGCGACCATCTGTGGGATCGCGATAGATCAGCGTGTCGTACACGGATCGCAGCGGAATTCCAAGCTCAGATGAGGAGTTAATATGCGGATCGAATCCACTCGGCTCAAATGTCAAACCGTATACAATACGATTTTGCGGCGCTGACTGCGGCGCATTCACCGCCGGGGAACCACATGCAGTGAGAATCATAAGAACGATCCCAATTCCCACCGCCCGAAAGGAGTGACCATAGCGCCGCATGTGAAGTTAAGCCTTTCCCGGAACAAACGTCTACGCTAGGATCAAGCATACATGAACGACGGCTGAGAGGTAAGGGTTTGTGGGTCGCTATTCAGCGCGGTTAGTTACCCCTCCGCAAGATGAGGAAATTCATCCCTACCGGCGCGTATGGGCGAGCATTGCGCTCGAAAGTGGTATCTTGTTCGCCATTTGCGCAGGGGTGTTTGCGGCATTCAATTTGATCGGCGTATCTGTCCCTACAATCGTGGAACAGGGGCTTCAGATCGTATTGGTGCTGCTTCCACTGATTCTTTGGGGGCTTTTTTCGCTGTGGCGTGAACAGCGTGTTCCTCTGCCTCGTGAGCGCTTATTCGCGGTCATGATCATGACCGCGTTAGCTGCAAATGCACTCGGTCAGCCGATTGTTGATTTGGTGTTCCAGCCAGAACGCTGGCTGCCCCTTGCGCCTGTCCCAACCCGGATTGTCGCTTATGCGATCACCGTGGGAACACTGCAAGAATTCATCAAATACATGGTCGTTCGTTATGCAGCATGGCGTGAGTTCTTCCGTACACGCTTGGACAGTGTTGCTTATACCTTTGCGAGCGCAGTCGGATATGCTACAGTGCTCAACGTGCAGTTTGTGTTAGCATCCCCTAGCGCTTCGCCGGATGCACTCGCGCTCCATGTGTTTGAGACAATGGCACTTGGCGCGGCGGCAAGTATCGTTGTCGCGTATGGACTGGCGGAACTGCGTTTTGCGACACCATCCCCTCTGTTTCTGCCACTCACCTTGATCATCGCCTCATTTCTCTATGGCGGCTTGATCCCGATCCGCACCAACTTCGTGAATGCGAGTTTTTCGCTCGCGGGGGGATTCCCGAAACCCCTCATCGGGCTTCTGCTTTCCTTCGGCGTGTTGATCGTGATCAGCTTCGTATTTTCGTTCCTTTTTGAACGCTCAGAACGCGCCGCTCAAGAAGCTGAAGCTGCGGAGGGGCGTGCATGACAATCATCGAAGTTGGGCGCGAAGAAACCAGCGGTCTTTCTCTGCGCCAGCGCTACAGTCATTATTTCGTCATTGTGTATGCTGTTGCGATGATCATCATCAGCTTGAACTTACGTGATTCGATTCTTTATGCGACCATTCCTTATGAAAACACTCAGGCGGGGATTCGCGTGTTTTACCCACAAAATTGGCTGCTCGATACGGACGGAGATTACGTATTTCGCGTCCGAGATATGGGGCAGCCCGATTTCAAGACGACGATTCAAGTTCAGATCGTCCCGATATCGAGCGAAAGCGCGGTTCGCAATCTTCTAGATAATCTCGCGTTCACGCGATTTCAGGTGTATGCGGCGTATCGCCAATTCCCGCGTCCTGAAATTACACTCACCGATGGAACAACTGCCAGCGCGGTCGATTACACGTTCGTATTCAACAATACCGATCCGTTTCTCGAAAGTATCCCCTCGGTCGTGGTCGGGCAAGATGTGATCGTTTTGCAGCGCGGTCAAGCAGTTGTGATTAGTTATCAGGCAAGTGCCGATCGATATGATGAGTTTTATCCGATATTCCAAAACTTTCTTGCGGAGATGCAGCTTTAGGGCGTTTCTGTTGGCGTCGGTGCTGCTCACGCTCAATTTTGCTGCCGCGCAGGAAGTCCCCTTTGATCTCGACCTCATTGAGCGGGCGACGGTCTTTATCATGCAAGCTCGGCAGAGCGTCAACGCCCCGGTTGTAACATGTGTGGGATCGGGGACGCTCGTCAGCCGCAGTGGGTTGATTCTGACCAATGCCCATCATACGGTCACGAATGAAAACTGCCCCGGCACGATTTTAATCATCGCATTGAATGTCCGCCCCGGTGAGCCGCCTTTTCCACTCTATCAAGCTGAAATCGTGCAGGCGGATATCGGGCTTGACCTCGCCCTGCTGCGTATCACTCGTCAAAATGATGGGCGCTTGATCGATTCTGCTTCGCTGGCGCTGCCGTTTGTAGAAGTCGCGGACTCAGAGCAGGTGCGGCTCGACAGCACAATCACCATGGTTGGGTATCCGGGGATTGGGGACGAACCAATTACGGCAGTACGTGGCACTGTACTGGGTTTCACCGGAGAGCCAAGCGGCGGCGATCGTTCGTGGATCAAGTCGAGTGTATCGATCCCCGGCACGATGACCGGAGGTGCAGCCTACAATCAAGATGGTGAACTGATCGGCGTCCCCACCACAGCGCCGATCAACCGCGATTCACCGGACGCAACCTGTGTGATCATTCAGGACACCAATGCAGATGGCTTGGCAAATGCGAACGACGAATGTATCCCGATGGGCGGCTTTCTCAACTCGCTGCGACCCTCCAACTTCGCGCGCACCCTGATTCGCGCCGCGTCACTCGGCTTAAGTATCGAATTTTTCAACGGTGGAGCAGCATCAGCCCCAACGGAAGTTGATCAACCGCGTTTTTCGCGCTTGTTCTTTTCGGCATCCGTCAACGAAGCGGGAATGCCAACCTCTGTTATCCGCGCACTTCCGTCCGGTAGTACGAGCTTGTATTTGTTTTTCGACTACTTCAATATGACGCCGGAAACCGTGTATGAACTGCGCGTGACGATAGACGGCGTGGTGAATCCGACATTCAGCCTGCCCCCAGTGCGCTGGAGTGGTGGTCAAGATGGCTTATGGTATGTTGGAACGACCGAACAGCCGCTCCCGAACGGTGTATACGAGTTCACCTTGTTGATTAACGGGGTGATCGCCGGAACCCAGCGGATCGTCGTTGGGCGATCAGAGCCAACCCCGATGTTCACGGACATCGTTTTTGGCGTTGAAGATTCGCGCGGGAATATTGCTGGCAATGGCTATGTGCTGCCCGTTGCGGGGACGGTCAGCGCGCGTTTTATCTTTCGCAATATGGCAGACAACCTATCGTGGGCGGCGATCTGGTTCTACGAGGGTACGGAAATCCCCGACAGCCGCGTTGAAGCAACATGGGAGTTCGGCGCAGAAGGCACACATACGATTCGCATTCAGTCCCCAACCGGCTTGCCACCGGGAACATACCGCCTCGATTTGTACATCGATAATCGTTTATCTTCGACATCAAATTTGACGCTGGCGGGAGCACAAGACGGACGATTTGCGCGCATTTTTGCCGATACTCACTTCACAACAGCGGACAGCGCAGCCGAAGCGCGCACCAGCCCGCCTGTGACGAGTTTTACGGCGGGCACAGAAGCGCTGTATGCACTGTTCGATTGGCAGTTGATGGGTGCGGGTACACTTTGGACTCTAAGTTGGTACGTAGATGATGACCTCTTTTTCCAACAGACTGCCCCTTGGAGCGCTGCCGAAACCGGTGAGAATTTCCTGATCCGCTTGGCTGGAAGCAGTGGCATACCCGACGGAACGTATCGCCTTGAGCTATCTTTGAATAATCTCGAAGTTGCCAGCCAAAGTGCCCGTGTAGGGATCGGTCAGCTTCCGATTGATCGTTTCGCCAATGCAACGGGTGTACAGATGCGCGGCACAATTCTCGATGCGCTTTCCGGTGAAGGGGTTGCGGGGGCATCCGTGTTCATCGTCACGGAAGATTATTCGGCGGCGGACTTCATGGCGACATGGTTGCAGGATCAGCTTTACGCGACCGCTGTCACGGATCGCAGTGGGCGCTTCGAAATCGACCGTCTGCTTGAGCCAGAAGTCCCCTACAGCATGGTGATTGTCGCGGATGGTTACGTGCCGATATTGGCAGATGGTGTCGAAGTCACGCTCGAAGATAACCCACTTGATCTGCCAATTTACATGACGCGAGGTTGAGGTTGGAAAAACAGCGGCTCGATGTATTGGTCTTGGAACGTGCCCTTGCGCCAAGCCGGGAAAAAGCGCGCGGGATGATCATGGCAGGCGATGTGCTGGTCAACGGCGAACCCGTAACCAAACCCGGCGCACCAATCCTGACAACTGCTGAGATAACGATCAAGAGCAAACCGCCGTATGTTAGCCGGGGCGGCGAAAAACTCGCGGCGGCGCTTGCGGAGTTTCCTGTAACGGTCAGCGGTGCGATATGCGCCGATGTTGGGGCAAGCACAGGCGGCTTTACCGATTGTTTGCTTCAGCATGGGGCGGGCAAAGTCTATGCTATTGATGTTGGTTACGGACAGATCGCCCTAACCCTGCGAGATGATCCGCGCGTTGTTGTCATTGAACGCACGAATGCCCGCTATATCGAAGCTTTGCCAGAGACCGTTAATCTTGTTGTGATCGATGCGTCGTTCATTTCGCTTCGGCTGCTGCTGCCAACCATTATCCGATGGCTTCCCCCACACGCTGAGATCATTCCGCTGATCAAGCCGCAGTTTGAAGCGGGACAAAAGGATGTTGGCAAAGGCGGTGTCGTGCGTGACCCAGACGTGCATCGGCGTGTATTGACTGAAATCTTGACATTTTCCACTGCAATCAACCTACCTGCGCACGGGCTGATCCGCTCACCGCTCAAAGGTCCTGCGGGAAACACGGAATTTCTTGCATGGCTGCGATGGGGTGCTGACACTCCGCCTCCTGCCTTAGTCGATGCACTGATCGAGTCCGTCGTTTAATCCAAGCCGCGCATCTGCTATACTGACTCTCACAGGATTGGAGCTGCATACAAACGAATGAACCGCGACAACGTTCGGAATTTTTGCATTATCGCCCATATTGATCACGGCAAGAGCACGCTGGCGGATCGTCTGCTTCAGCTCACCAACACGGTCAGCGCCCGTGACATGCAAGATCAATTGTTGGACAGCATGGACTTGGAGCGCGAACGCGGCGTCACGATTAAAGCGAGCGCTGTTCGTATGGAATACACCGCGCTCGATGGCAAAGACTATGTCATCAATCTGATTGACACCCCCGGTCATGTCGACTTCACCTATGAAGTCAGCCGCGCATTGCAAGCATGCGAAGGCGCGGTCTTGGTCGTTGACGCAAGTCAAGGCATCGAAGCGCAGACGCTGGCGAACGTGTACTTGGCACTTGAGCAAGACCTTGAAATCATCCCAGTGATCAACAAAATCGACCTCCCCGCCGCGCGTCCGGATGTCGTCGCGGAGGAACTTGAAAACCTGCTCGGCATCGACTCAGACACCTTTATTCGCATTTCCGCAAAGCAGGGTGTCGGCATTCGTGAAGTTCTCGAAGCCGTGATTGCGCGTGTTCCACCGCCCAAAGGTAATCTTGAGGCTCCGCTTCGCGCGCTCGTGTTTGACTCGCACTACGATTCTTACAAGGGTGTGGTCGCCTACGTGCGTATCGTGGATGGAAGTCTCAACCCGCGTCAGCCGCTCCGTTTGATGGCGACAGATGCCAAGTTTGAACCTGTCGAAATCGGCGTGTTTAATCCGGGCATGAAGACAATCTCCGGGTTAAGCATCGGTGAAGTCGGCTACATCGCTACCGGATTCAAGACTGTGCGTGAATGCCGGGTTGGCGACACCATCACGCTCGCTGTAAACGGCGCGGAAGAAATACTGCCCGGTTATAAGCAGATCAAGCCGATGGTCTTCGCGGGAATTTACCCGACGAATAACGATGATTACGGCGAATTACGTGACGCGCTGGAAAAATTGCAGTTGAATGATGCATCGCTCGTGTATGAGCCAGAAACATCGCAAGCTCTGAATTTCGGTTTTCGGGTCGGATTCCTCGGCTTATTTCACATGGAAATCATTCAGGAGCGGCTGGAACGCGAATACGATCTTGATATTTTGGCGACCGCCCCAAGCGTCGAGTATCAAGTGGTGATGCGGGCGGGTGAAACCATCAATATCGACAGCCCTGCCCAACTGCCTGACCCGAATGACATTTCCGAAATCCGCGAACCTTGGATGAAGATTCAGCTTTATATGCCGGAGGAATACATCGGTCCGCTGATGGAGCTGGTCAAAAAGAAACGCGGCGAGTACGTCTCAATGGAATATCTTGATAAATCGCGCGTGATTTTGACCTGTCGGCTGCCGCTCGGTGAACTCATCATCGACTTCTATGACAAGCTCAAAAGTATCTCGAAGGGTTATGCCAGCCTCGATT
This sequence comes from Anaerolineae bacterium, assembly GCA_026645745.1. Classification (GTDB taxonomy): domain Bacteria; phylum Chloroflexota; class Anaerolineae; order Aggregatilineales; family Phototrophicaceae; genus Flexifilum. Next base: position 8,383 of record JAPKMU010000134.1, read on the forward strand.
ACCAGTTTGACAGCTACCGAACGGAAGATCTCGTCAAGCTTGATGTGCTGGTCAACAGTGAACCCGTCGATGCGCTGGCAATCATCGTTCACAAGAATGATGCCTATCACAAAGGTCAGCGGCTTGTAAGCCGCCTGAAAGACCTGATTCCGCGTCAATTGTTCTCTGTTCCGATTCAAGCAGCAGTCGGCAAGAAAGTGATCTCACGCGCTGATGTGAAAGCCATGCGCAAAGACGTTCTCGCCAAGTGCTACGGTGGGGACATCACACGTAAGAAGAAACTGCTGGAAAAGCAGAAAAAAGGCAAGAAGCGCATGAAGATGATCGGCGCGGTCGAAGTGCCGCAAGAAGCATTCATGGCACTTCTGAGCCTTGATGAAGAAGAATAGGTTGGGACAGCGGGAGCACTTTGGTGGCTCCCGCTTCTTATTGCAGCCGAATCCAATCGCGGACAGCGTTTGCTTGACCGGCAGGAATACGCTGTTCTCCAACCGCCCAATCGACAATCCGTCGCAGCGTTAACACGCTGAACACCTGAATCCCCGGCGGTTGTGCGCCATTTTCGAGATCAACGAGCGCGTAAACGTAGTGGATATCAAGCCCGACATGGCGCGCATGATTAATGAGCGTCGTTGGCGGGTATTTCCGATCAAAAACGTCGATGATCATGGCTGCCGGATGCCCAATATCAAATGCGCCAACCAATTCAACTTTATCGTGGCGCGGCTGGTAAACCAGCGGCGTCGTCATCTCTAACGAAACTGCCGTCCCCAACCCAATCGAACGGGCTGGGGTGAGTAGATGGCTAAAAGGGTCTTCTCCGGCAGCACGTACAAGCGCCATCGCGGAGCGCAAAAGCAGTTCGGGATAAGATGGCAGCATATCCAACTTGATCGCAAATGGACGGACGCTTTCACCCACGTCAAACATGCCAAACTGAATCAATCCGGCATCGAGATAACGTTCGATGAGCAGCGTTTTCATCGCATCGCCTCTAGCGCGGCGCGCACTTGCTCTGCAAAATCCTCGCGCTGGCTAACATAGCGTGCGATACGAATACTCACATAACCATCCGGCAGTCGATGATTGATGACATCAATCTGGGTGCAATCATCATTGAGCCAAGCGGCATGTACGGGCGGCATCTGAACGCCGCTGTAGCCGTGTTCAGCAAAGATCACGCCTTCATTCAAAGCACCGCTGTAAGCCTTGAGCAGTTCTGCATCATAACCGCAGCGCGAGATAGTCGCCGCGTCAATGCCGAAGCCCCCCGCCCCGCAAGCTTCGATATAGTCTGCGGTTGGGAATAGCCCGTGCATAATCGTCAGTACGCTCTCGCTTTTTGCATAAGCGATGGTGCGTTCCAATGCAACTGCGCCCGCTGCGCCAATCGACAAGTAGGAAGCGAGATCAAATAGGTACGCGCACACCAGATCATGTGTGACATCGATGATCGCTTTGCCAAACGGCAGAAACGGATCATCAAATTTCGCAATCGGCATCGGCATCAGCGGCACGCGTGGAGCAAGCATGAGTGCGAGATTCGTCTTTTTCTGCTGCTGAATTACGGCGAGACGTTCCGAAAATACGGTCATGCTTGAGGAATCTCCTTTACGAGCCGCCAAGTCATGGACATACCCCATGTCGCAGTCCACGTTTTCGCCATCTCAGTCGCGCCGCCGAACCCGTATGCGCGGGAATGCGTCCGACCATTGACAGCAACTGCGATTGCACTACCCTCTTGTTGATCGCCAAGATCGGTGGCTTCGTCAGGGTGGCACACAACAGCAATCGCCGCCACCGTCGCATTTTGCTCGGCTGCGATTTGTGCCGCGCGTTCAGCTAGCATGCGGAGCGGCATCGGTTCATGCAAATTGAGCGCTTCGCGCAGTGCATCTGGTGTCGGATACCACAGCGCTGCACCAAGCGCGTTGGTGCCTCCTTCTACAGCGCTGATACGCCCGCTGATAATCGGATCGATTCCGGCTTCGCAAACCACAACTTTTGCGCCATGCGCGGCGTTCAGTGCTTTGATCAGCGCTTCTTCAATCGTGCCCGTATCTACGGCAAAAACGTAGGGTGCAATCCGTGTTCGCAGATCGGTTTCAACGACGGCGATCATCGCTTCCGCTTCTTCTTCACTGTCTGCCTTAGCCGTTATGCGGACATCTACCTGCCCCGTATGTGCCGCTAAACCAACCGTTGGATTTGACGCTTCAAGTGCAGGCTTTCCGATCAGTTCATCCAGCGCGCTTTCGCCAATTCCTGCTGTCTTGAGGACGCGCGCCTTGATGATCTTTCCGCCAAGTTGAAACTTTTCGCGTAGATACGGGACAACGCTCTCTGTCATGAGATATTTCATTTCGCGCGGCACACCCGGCAAGCTGATCACAACACAATCGCCATGTTCAACAATAAAAGATGGCGCAGTGCCGACGGGGTTTTCAATCACAATCGCATGATCCGGCAAATATGCTTGACGGCGGTTGTTTTCTGTCATCTGAACGCGAAACCCTGCAAACCGCTGCGCAATCGCATCCAGAAGTGTTTGATGAAACGTTAATCCGCGATCCGTTGCTGTGGCAACAGCTTGACGAGTCATATCATCGATTGTCGGACCCAGCCCTCCGCATGTAATCACCAATTGGGCACGCCCCATTGCGATCCGTATCGCAGACTCGATGCGCTTTTCATTATCGCCAACTGATGTCATGAAGAACAAATTAACACCAATATCACGAAGCAGGCGGGCGATGAACACGGAATTGGTATCAGTGATTTCCCCCAGTAAAATTTCCGTGCCGATTGCAATGACTTCTGCGTTCAATTCGTGTGTCATTCGATACCCTTTGATTTGAGTTTTTGCAAAACCTTGCGCAGCCTCTATAATTCTCGTGCAAAAGGCGGATGTACAGAAGCGCAAGAAGTTTGTGCACATTCACCAATTAGTCAATTTGCAGGAACTCTTCTTTTGTTCTGCATCGATCAGTGGAGGAATTCACAGTGGCAAGCGTAAGTTTTCGTAACGTATACAAACGCTATCCGGGAAACCCGACTCCGTCTGTAAAAGAGCTTAATATTGAAGTTCCCGATAAAGAGTTTCTCGTGCTCGTCGGTCCTTCCGGTTGTGGAAAGTCAACAACCCTGCGTATGCTTGCCGGTCTGGAAGAGATCAGCGAAGGCGAAATTCGCATTGGCGAACGTGTAGTGAACAATATTGCCCCGAAAGACCGCGATATCGCTATGGTATTCCAAAGCTACGCGCTTTACCCCCACATGACCGTCTATGACAACATGGCATTTGGGCTGCGCTTGCGCAAAACCCCCAAGCACATCATCGATCAGCGCGTGCGCGATGCCGCTCAGAACCTCGGTATCGAACACCTGCTTGACCGCCGTCCGCGCCAGCTTTCGGGTGGTCAGCGTCAGCGCGTCGCGGTCGGTCGCGCGATCGTTCGTGAACCCGCCGTGTTCTTGATGGACGAACCGCTCTCCAACCTCGACGCGAAACTCCGCGTTGAAGCGCGTTCATTCATCAGCAAACTCCACCAGCGTCTCCAAACCACGTTTATCTACGTCACCCACGACCAAACTGAAGCGATGACGATGGGTACCCGCATCGCCGTGATGAGCGTTGGTGAACTTCAGCAGTTGGATACACCGTTCAATCTCTATCATAACCCGCGCAACGTATTCGTTGCAGGGTTTATTGGCAGCCCGTCGATGAACTTCTTCGATGCCATGCTCCGCAGCGTGGATGGTCGCCTCGTGATCGAGTTCAATGAAGTGCAGCTCCCGATCCCTGCCAGCCGCACCGAAGTTCTGAAATCGCATGCGGGCAAACGTGTTGTATTCGGCATCCGCCCCGAAGACATTCACGACCTGAACTGGCAGCCGCCCGGGATCACACCGGCGAATCTTGAAGCGAACGTCGATGTGGTCGAACAGATGGGTAACGAAATGATTATCTATCTGGAAGATCAAGGCAAGACGTTTATCGCCCGTACCGACCCGCGCACTGGCGCGCGTGTTGGACACCGCCTCGGCGTCGTCTTCAATATGGATAACGTGCACCTGTTCGACGCGGATACACAGGCATCGCTCATGTTTGAATTCAAATCGCAGCAGGCGAACGAGCGCGTCAAGGCGTAGCTGACCGCGTAAGAAATTGCTTAAAAAGCCGTCCAACGTTTGGGCGGCTTTTAATTCTACCCTCACCCATTTGCTGCCTTCTGGTCACTATAATGTCACCGAATTGAGCTAACGTGCAGAAGGGCTGCCTCTGTGAAACTAACGGTCTATACAGACTCT
>JAPKMU010000135.1 GCA_026645745.1 Anaerolineae bacterium
CTGCGGTCGGGGGCGGTGAGCGAGTATTTGAAATTGAGTTTCAAATCGCGCTTCTCTCCGGCGCAATACTTCAGACATTGGCAACTTCTGAGGAGGGCGCGTGGGTCGTACCACATATGCTTCCGATGTGCCAAAGTCGAGAGGAACATGCATAATGTTTATAAAGGTTATTGCAGAAAGCGCAGAATACTGGTATTCACCTAAGGTAGATGAGTTACCTCACATGACGCCTGACGGAATTAAGATTAGTCATAATTTCACATCACAAACGTGGCGCGGCATTTTAGTTCCAAATATGAGTGATTTTCGTGCAGTTGTCTCTCCTTATCCCATAGTTTCAAGTACACCTGCTTTGCAGGTACGTCCTCTGCAGTTTTTGCATTGGGATGATAACCTTGATTTGGAACTACTGGACAAGAAAGTAATTGGCACGCTGGCAAACGACGGTGATTTCATCAACTCCATAAAGGTAGAATTTCACCCTACCGTTCAGTGCAGACACTGCAATTGGGAAGGTATAGGCTTAGTTGTTGATACAGGAGATTCTTACATTGGCGCTTACGGTTTAGGAAGGGAGAAGTTAAACAGACGCTATGAACGCGGTGGGCTTATAGAGACTTGTCCTGTATGCGGAGAAGCTTTAGGTATAGGGATTGTCAAGATCTTTCCAAACAACGTTAATACCTAATGGTACAAGACAATCATTGCCCTACAATCACGTCAAGTTCCATAACATGTATTGATTCGATCTGCAAATAGTTGTGTCTAAAAAGGGTCGTGAACCACCCTTTGCTCGACTCAGAGCCAATAGACGAGCGCCGGCGCGGTGACGCTCACCTACGAGAGCAACGGAAACCTGCTCAGTGATGGCACAACGGGCCACACATGGGATCGCGCAGCCTTTTTTGTGGATCGGTCGGAGCTCTCCGTTCAAAATCTGCCAAGTTTCTGGCACTCCTTCGCGGAGCGCCGAACCGCACCGCCGACTCCCCGAATAGACACCCTGTAAGCGGTCAAAGACGCTGTGTTCAGGGGGGTGTTTGCGGTCGGGGGCGGTGAGCAATCACTCCAACAAGGACACCCGAGTCTCAAAAGCCATTCCTTTAGAGGCAAACACAGACTCACCTACGGTTTTCCACCAATGAGCGAGCACTTGCGGTAATGAGTATGAGAAATGTGCCATTACGCGAACTAAGCTCCCACGAGCGGAGCCGATTTGTAGAACCGCGTTTACGAGCACTCTTGGCTTCGCGAGTTGCTAACAACAAATCACTGTCCCCTATCTGTATCATTTAGCAAATAATATATAAACTAGACGATTGGCAACCCGATATCGACTGGCAACACTTGACCACAGTCTCAGATCTTTTGGAGGGTAGAGAATGTTAGATGTCTTAAAACCGCTGAATGTGCCTTGGCAGATTTCTCCATCAGCACCGTTTCTTCAGTTTAGAGTTGCAGAATTTGAGCCATCGTCAATAGCGTTTTCTGCAAATGTTCTTGCTGAAGATAAAGGTGTTGTTTGCGCATCTATTTTGGTCATCTTGTCGGTGTCTTGGATAAGAGTCAATCCATCTTTCGGCGAAGGGCGCGTTATCGATGAGTCGCGATACGATTGGAGTCAGGTCAAGTTCCACAATCAGTTCAAGAGTGATATAGGTGAATGGACAGAACAATTCAGACTAGCGTGGGAGAACAGTGGAATTTGTCCAATATCTGGAGCATATGAAGTGGTTAATTCCACTTGGAAATCTACGCTCCCGCCTCACGTAGCTAACGATACCCATCTTCTCTTCGTAGGAGAAGAACGTTCTATCGAATGTATAGTTAAGGACTGGAAATGGGAAATTATCCGCTTGCTTGATAAAGATTGATGTATTACGAGAATAAAGAGCTCGGCTGGGAATTCCACTTCCCAGAGGTTAATGGACGAAACAGCGGAAGCACATTCACAATTGTGCCCGCTGATTCACAGTAAATATGTAGAAAGCTGCGCAATGGGTCAAACGCGAATTGTCAGCGCTTTACTTCACCCACTCTCTCCACAAAAAAAGACGCTCAAGGGAAAGTCCCCTTGAGCGTCAAAGTTCTGCTTACGAGACTACTGCTTCATTTTCGCCTTTGATACCAGACCTACCACCACGAGCGCCACCGTTCCAACAATTCCAAGGATGAACGCGAAGCGCAGCGCATCAGGCATCACCTCACCGGTTTGCGGCAGTTCGCCGACTACAGTCAGGGTCGTTTGAGCGCACAGGCTGGCAGGACTGGTGACACAACCCGTCAATGTCCAGACGTTACCCAACTGCGGCACACGGACATTTGCGACGATCACCGCGACATCTCCCACATGCATATCGTCCGTGAACGTAATCGTCGTGCCGTTGTACGTCGCCGTGCCCCGATTACTGGAAACACTGTTGATGGTAAAGCCAGCGGGCAGCGCGGCGGACGCGTTCACCACCGTCCCGCCTGCGAGCTTGCTAAGCGTCATCGTGATCGTGGTCGTGCCGCCGGGGTTCACGAACGCTGGGTCAGCCGTGAGAACAAGCGACCATGCGCGCGGGTCTGTAGACGGAACCTCGGTAGGTGTGGTCGGCGGCACACCAGTCGGTTGTGTATTCTCCCGCTGTCCAATTGCTATCGCGATGACAGGCGACTGCGGCACATTCACGACGACAGGCAGGGATGTTGTCACACTGAAGCCGGTCGATGGGATGATGCGCACGTTGTAGCTGCCTGCTGACAGACCGACAAAGCTGTACATACCGCTCGCATCGGTGAGCGTGTTCAGTTCACCGCTGTCCAGCCCGCCGTTACTATTGGCGTCAAGGAACACGGTGATTCCGATCATGTTCACGTCGCCGGGGTCTTGTACACCGTTGCCGTTTAGGTCATTAAACACCACGCCGACGATCGTATCATTCGGTACGGTGAAGACATCAAACGTATTGCTTGTCGCCCCCGTCAATCCCGGCGCGGATGCGGTCAGTGTGTAGCCAACGCCCGCCTGATCGATGCTCAAACCGGGGAAGGTCACAATCCCGTTGACCGCTGTCCGCGTGAGTGTTCCACTCAGCACACCTGCGCCGGGGTTGCTGCCAATCGCAATCGTCACCTGCGTGGTATTGTCGGTCGTCACGACCGCATTCAACACATTCCGCAGTTCAACCGTGATCGACGGCATAATTGCCGCATTGACCAACGTATTCGTCGGCTGCTGTGCGAACACAAGCTGGGTCGGCGGCAGGTTGGTGACGTCGAATGCATTACTGGTGACGCTGGCGAAACCGCTGGACGAAGCCGCCAGCGTATAGCCGACGCCCACCCGATCAATCGTCAGATCAGCAAACGTCGCCACGCCGTTAACCACTGTCTGCGTCAGCGTACCGCCGAGCGTGCCGCCGCCGGGATTCGTGCCAATCGCGACCGTGATCTGCGTCGTGTTGTCCGTTGTGATGACGTTATTCAGCGCATCGCGCACTTCAACCGTCACTGCCGGGGTGATCGCCGCGCCAATATTTGTCGTCGTCGGCTGAACATTGAACGCGATTTGCGACGGTATGCCAGCGGTGATATCAAATGCCGTGCTGGTCGCACCCGTCAGCCCTGCCGCCGAAGCCGTTAGCGTGTAACCCGTGCCGACCTGATCGATCGTCAAATCGCTGAAGGCTGCCAGTCCGGCTCCATTTGTGACCTGTGCCAGCGTGCCGCCGAGCGTGCCGCCGCTGGGATTCGTGCCAATCGCCAGCGTGATAGTGGTTCCTGCGGCGGGTACAACGTTGTTGAACGCATCCACAACTTGCACCGTCACTGCCGGGGTCATCGTCCCGTTGACAATCGTATTCGTCGGCTGCTGGACGAAGATAACCGCCGCCGCCGCCGCCGCTGTGATGTCGAAGGCACTGCTGGTCGCAGTGGGCAGTCCGCTGGTTGAGGCGGTCAGCGTATAGCCAACGCCCGCTTGATTAATGCTCAGGTTTGCGAACGTCGCCACACCATTGACCACTGTCTGCGTGACCGTGCCGTTGAGCGTGCCGCTGCCGGGGTTCGTGCCAATCGCCAGCGTGATCTGCGTGCTGTTGTCCGTCGTGATCACATTGTTAAACGTGTCGCGCACTTCAACCGTGACCGCCGGGGTGACGGTGCTTCCGGCAACTGTATTGGTTGGCTGCTGCACGAATACCAACAGCGCGGGAGCGCCAGCCGCGATGTTGAACGCTGCGCTGGTTGCGCCCGCCAGACCCGGAGCGGAAGCCGTCAGCGTGTAGCCCACGCCCACTTGATCGATGCTCAGGTTGTTGAACGTCGCCAGCCCGCTGCCATTGCTCACTTGCGTTGTCGTCCCGCCGAATGTGCCGCCGCTGGGGTTGGTATCAATCGCCAAGGTGATCGGCTGACCGCCAAGCGGAACCGGGTTGCCGTACGAATCGTTGATCTGTACCGTAATCGCCGGGCTGATCGTCGCATTCACGGCGGTGTTGGACGGCTGCTGTACGAATACGAGCTGTACGGGTGAGGCAGGGGAGATGTTGAACGCGCTGCTGGTGTCGCCCGTCAGCCCTGCTGTCGAAGCCGTCAGCGTGTAGCCGACGCCCGCCTGATTGATGCTCAAATCGTTGAAGGTCGCCACGCCGTTGACCACTGTCCGCGTGATCGTGCCGTTGAGCGTGCCGCTGCCGGGATTCGTACCGATTGCCAGCGTGATCGATGTGAGGTTGTCCGTCGTGATTACGTTGTTGAGCGTGTCGCGTACTTCGACTGTAATCGCCGGGGTGATGAGATTGCCAGCGACAGTATTCGTCGGCTGCTGCGCAAACGACAGATGATCGGGTGCGGCAAATGTGATGTCGAATGCCGTGCTGGTCGCGCCCGTCAGACCCGGGGCGGAAGCCGTCAGCGTGTAGCCGACGCCTACCTGATTGATGCTGAGGTTGTTGAATGTCGCCAGCCCGCTGCCATTACTCGCTTGCGTTGTCGTCCCGCCGAGCGTGCCGCCGCCGGGGTTGGTACCAATCGCCAAGGTGATCGGCTGACCGCCAAGCGGAACCGGGTTGCCATACGAATCGGTGATCTGTACCGTAACCGCCGGGGCAATGGTGGTATTGATGAACGCGGTGGTTGGCTGCTGCACGAATGCGAGTTGTACTGGCGCGGCAGGGGAGATGTTGAAGGCGCTGCTGATGTCGCCCGTCAGACCTGCTGCGGAAGCCGTCAGCGTGTATCCGATGCCCGCCTGATTGATGCTCAAATCGTTGAAGGTCGCCACGCCATTCACGACTGTCCGCGTGACCGTGCCGTTGAGCGTACCGCTGCCGGGATTGGTGCCGATTGCTAATGTGATCTGCGTGCTGTTGTCGCCTGTCACCACATTGTCAAAGGCATCCAGTACCTGCACCGTAACTGACGGGGTGATGGTATTGCCAGCGGTAGTATTCGTCGGCTGCTGCACGAATTCCAATTGTGCGGGAGCGCCTGCGCTGATGTTGAACGCGGTGCTCGTCGTGCCCGTCAAGCCTGATGAACTGGCATCGAGCGTATAACCAATGCCCACTTTATCAATGCTCAACGTGCTAAACGTTGCCACGCCGTTAACTGCCGCGACTGTCGCCGTTCCACTGAGTGTGCCAGTGCCCGGATTCGTACCGATGGCGACCGTTACATTCGCGGAACTGGTCGTGACAAGGTTATCGAACGCATCAAGGATGCGCACCGTGATCGGCGGAGCAATCGCCGCACCTGCCTGTGAATTTGTCGGCTGCTGAACGAAAGCGAGGTGATCAGCGGCGGCGGCGGTGATATTGAATGCAGCGCTGGTTGCGTTCGAATAACCCCCTGCTGACGCCACGAGCATATAACCCGTGCCGCTCTTGTCGATACTCAAACCGGGGAACGTCGCCACACCGTTGACAGTCGGCTGTGTCACCGTCCCGCTGAGCGTGCCGCTGCCGGGGTTGGTGCCGATTGCCAGCGTGATTGCCGTACCGTTATCGGTGGTGACGAGGTTATTGGAGGCGTCACGCACTTCAACCGTCACCGATGGGCTGATCACCGTACCCGCTGTTGCATCGCTCGGCTGAGTACCGAAGACAATCGCTGCTGGCGCTCCGGCGGTGATGTTAAACGCCGCGCTGGTGTCGCCCGTCAAACCGGCTGAGGCAGCCGTCAGCGTATAACCAGTACCCACCAGATTGATGCTCAAGTTGTTGAACGTTGCCACGCCGTTGATCGCCGCGACTGTGACCGTGCCGCTGAGTGTGCCGCCGCTCGGATTTGTGCCAATAGCGACGGTGACATTTGCGGAACTCGTCGTCACGACGTTATTAAACGCATCGCGGATTTCGACCGTGACTGCCGGGGTAATCGCCGCACCCGCCTGTGTATTGGTTGGCTGCTGCACGAACGCAACATGATCCGCTGCGGCGGCGGTGATATTGAATGCCGTGCTCGTCGCGCCAGTGATGGTGGGGGAGGAAACCGACGCGGTGAGCGTATAGCCGACCCCAACACGATCAAGGCTCAGGTTGTTGAAACTCACCGCGCCGTTGGTGGTGAAAGCGCTTGTCGTTCCGCCCAACGTCGCTGTGCCACCCGATGGGTCGGTACCAATTGCCAACGTTACCGTTAGTCCGCTCGGTCCCGTCGCGTTGCCGAACGCGTCCTGAATTTGCAGGGTAACCGCCGGGGTGATTGTGCTGTTGACGGCGGTATCCGTCGGCTGCTGGACAAACACAATCTGGCTCGGAGCGGCAGCCGCAATATCGAAAGCACTGCTCGTCACATTCGATAGTCCGGCTGAACTTGCGACCAGCGTGTAACCAACCCCCGCAAGGTTGATGCTCAGGTCATTAAAGACCGCAAAACCGCTGATATTGGTCGCACGGGTGAGCGTGCCGCTCAGGGTGCCGCCGCTGGGGTTCGTACCAATTGCCAGCGTAATGTTCGTGCCAGCGGTCGGAACCGTGTTACCAAGGGCATCCTGAATTTCGACCACAATCGACGGGCTGAGGACAAGCCCCGCGATGCCGCTTGCGGGCGGCTGCTGGAAGAACACCAACTGCGCGGGCGCGCCTGCCGTGATATTGAACGGCGTGCTGGTGTCGCCCGTCAAACCAGTGGAACTAGCATCGAGGGTATAACCAGAGCCTGCCTGATCGATGCTCAAGGTATTGAAGGTTGCAACGCCGTTAACCGCCGCCGCACTCACCGTGCCGCTGAGTGTGCCGCCGCTGGGGTTCGTGCCAATCGTCAGATTAACTGTCGCGGAACTCGTCGTGACGAGGTTATCGAATGCGTCACGGACTTCGACGGTCACGGCGGGGGTGATCGCCGCACCTGCAGTCGTATCGGTCGGCTGCTGAACGAAAGTGAGGTGATCGGCAGCACCAGCATTGATATTGAACGCTGTGCTTGTATCGCCAGTCAAGCCGCTTGAATCCGCGTCGAGTGTGTAGCCAACGCCTACGAGATCAATGCTCAAGTTATTGAAGGTCGCCACACCGTTGACCGCCGCCGCGCTCACCGTGCCGCTGAGCGTGCCGCCGCCGGGGTTCGTACCAATGGTCAGGTTAACCGTCGCGGAACTCGTCGTGACGAGGTTATCGAATGCGTCTCGGATTTCGACGGTCACAGCGGGACTGATCGCCGCGCCTGCGGTCGTATCGGTCGGCTGCTGAACGAAGGCGAGATGATCGGCAGCGCCGGCGGTGATATTGAATGCCGTGCTGGTATCGCCTGTTAAGCCAGTTGCGTCCGCGTCGAGTGTGTAGCCAACGCCGACGAGATCGATACTCACGTTATTGAACGTCGCTACGCCGTTGACCGCAGTTTGCGTAACTGTGCCACCGAGCGTACCGCCGCTTGGGTTGTTGTTGATCGTCAGTGTAACCTGCGTGCTGTTGTCACCCGTGACGATCGCATTGCTGGCATCGCGCACCTCGACCGTGATCGACGGCGTGATCGATGCGCCAGCCGCCGCATCGCTCGGCTGTACGCCGAAGGTGAGCTGTGTCGCAGGCTGCGATGTAATGTTGAAAGGATTGCTGTTGACGGAGGTTGCACCCGTAGACGACGCGGTCAGGGTGTAACCGACACCCGGATTATTGATGCTTAATCCGGCGAAGGTCGCCACACCGTTGACCACGGTGACTGCGCCGCCGCCCGTCAAAGTGCCGCTGCCGGGGTTTGTGCCAATCGCCAGCGAAATCTGGGTCGTGTTATCGTTCGTGATCACAGCATTGGTGCTGTCCCGAACTTCGATTGTCACCGCAGGCGTAATCGCTGCACCCGCGTTGGTATTGGTGGGCTGCTGGACAAAGACCAGCACCGGTGCAGCCACAGTAGTCGTCGCTGTACCGTCATTGTTCCCAGTGTTCGAATCAACCCGCGATGCCGATGTGTTGGCGCTGGCTGATGCAGTATTGGTGATCACTGTGCCGGAAGCTGTACCCGGATTTACTCTGACAACCAGCGTGAAGATTCCGTTCGCGGCTGGCGCAAGCGAACTAATCGAGCAATTGACCGTACCTGTGCCGCCAACAGCCGGTGTCGTGCATGACCAGCCGCCCGGAGCAGTCAACGATACGAATGTCGTATTCGTCGGGAGAATGTCGCTGAGCTGCACCGTATTGGCGACGCTCGGTCCGGCGTTTGCGACCGTGATCGTATAGGTGATATCGCGCCCTGCCGTGACTGGATCGGGGGAGTCGGTTTTGGTTGCGGAAAGATCGAATACTTCAATCGGGCTGAGTGTGCGGTCAGCGATGTTGTTAGAGGTGTTCGTGTCTGTCGTTGTCGCCGGAAGCGCAACCGACGCCGTATTCGTAAAGCTCGTGAGTTGAGTCGTCGGGATCAATTTTGTCAGCGTGAAGGTGATGGTGTTACCACCGCCCGCTGCAATATCGATCGATTGATTGATGTTACCCGCGCCCGCTGCTCCTGTGCCCGAAGGACTACCACTGATGCACGAAGCCGTTCCGGCAGCAGTACACGTCCATGTCGCGCCGGAAAGTTCAGGCGGCAGCGTATCGGTGACGACTGCGCCAACGACCGGGCTGGGTCCATTGTTCGTCACGGTGATGGTGTAGGTCAGCGTCGCGCCCGGCACGAAGTTGGTATTGTTGTAAGCTGGGAAGCCCGTCACCGCACTTGTTTTCGAGATCACAAGATCGGCGGCGTCGGCAAAGAGGCGCGCGTAAAGTTCATTATTCGGGCTGGACGACCACGCGAACAACGCATAGTTACTGTTCGTGTACCCGACGACCGGAGTCGTATCCTGCCCGGCTGCCGTATCCACACGAAATTCAGTGCCGAGCGATGTGCCTGACGCGTTGTAACGACGCGCCTGAATTTGAAATTCCGTACCTGCGGTGACTGTGCGCGCCCATGTGATCATGAAGTCGCCAGTGGAGTTCATGCTTACATCGGCAGTTTGATTGACATCACCGGTGTTGGTACTGACCAGCGTTTCACTCCCTTGGGGGGTGAGGCTGGAGTTATAGCGTTGGAAGTAGACCTGAGCATTCGCAAATGCTGCATTGCTCTCCCAGACAACGACGAAATCGCCCGTTGACTGGCGCATGGAGATGACCGGATTCGATTGTAAGTTGGTTGTACTGCCAACCGTTACCTCACCCGTTAGCGCAGCGCCAACCGGATCAAAGGCGCGCGCGCGAATGTCAGGGGTGGCGACGCCCAATGACGCGTCGCGCCAAACGATGACAAAATTCCCTGTGTCACTCATCGCCACTGCGGGGAAAACTTGCGGATTCGTCGTGCTCACATTGGCTTGTGTTGCACTTCCCTGAGGCGTTCCCGTGCTGTTGTAGCGCTGAAAGTAAATCCCGGTGCTGCTGCCGTCGCCCAAACTCTGCCATGCGACGACGAAGTTTCCGCTGCTGTTCATGGCGACACGCGCATCAGTTTGTGCGCCAGCGGCTCCCGCGACCACGATTTCGGCAGTTAGCGCTGTCCCACTTGCATTGAACACTCGCGCGTTAACGTTGTAATCGAAAGAAGCTGTAGCATCGGCGTCACTCTCCCACACAACAACAAAATCGCCGTTGGATGAATTGACTGCGACGCGTGGACGCCGTTGATCGTTCACGTTGGCGGCATGAACGCGGGTATTGCTGCCCTGCGCGACGCCGCTGCTGTTATAACGCTGGAAAAAGACATCGCTTTCCGTCGCGCTCTGATCGCTTTGCCATACGACGACATAATCACCCGTTGTCGTGTTGACACCAATATCCGAGCGGAAGTCCAGTAGTGCTGCACCACTTCCCGTCCCGGTGTTGACCTGAAACTCCGCTGTTACGGAGACAAGCGTTGCATAAACCGGAGAAAGCAGTACGAAAAGAACGGCTAAGAGAGAAATGAACCCAAGATGACGAAAACGAATTTGCCGTGGGTCCCGCATTGAGCACCTCATGATTGTCCACTCGGTCAATAGATACGCTTTAGTGCAACCTGCTCAATGCGACTGCGGTAGGGTAGAGATAGTGGCGGCAGTTTGCAGCAGGCAATTTATGAAAAGTGCGATTGTAAAAAGAATCTTGGTGAGTATACTCTGGTAGTAGCAGTTTCCACAACTTTGCTCACATGGAAGATATGAAGAAGTTCATCGTTAAACAATTCACATAGTTTGCGCAATCTCATGTCTATGTCATCATATGAATTCGATCAGGAGTCATAAAGGACACTTATGCGCGGCAGCACCAGAAGCAAAGGAATTACCCGGCGTGATTTCCTTAAAAGCGCGGGGCTAGGTCTCACAGTCAATGCACTGCCTCCAGTGTTGGGGACATTTTTGTCCTTAAACAGCCTTCGTGTCGCCGTCGCCGTTCCCGACTCTGCCCACTTTCCACAGCTTGGCGATCATTTCGTCAACGGGATCAAGACGTATTCCGCCGCTTCAGGGCAGTCTCCGACTATCAAATTCCACTGCATCGGATCGGGATCCTCTACTGCGCCGCTCAAGAAAATCCTTGATCGCGGTGGTATCGATGTCCTGATCGCTTACGTCAATCCACTTGCGGTAGCGTGGCTGCGTCCCACGCTCGAAGAAAAACAGGTGATGTTGTTGGCTGTTGATCCGGGTTCACAAGTTGTTTTGGAAAGCGATTACAGCCCGTTCATCCGGCATCATGGTTTGAATCTGTGGCAGTCCAACTGGGCGATGGCGGCTCATGCGGTGTCACAATTTGGTCAGCGCGCATTGATCGCCGTCTCTCAGTACGAAAGCGGATTCAACGCGCTGCGTGCTGCCCAATTGGGAATCGAAATGTCAGGCGGACACCTGATTGATACAGCACTCACCCATATGCAGCCCACACACAATGAGATCAACTCGGTGCTTGCGACGATCCGCGCCAAACGCCCCGACTTTGTGTTCGCCGCACACAGCGGTTCTCAGGCATTAGAATTTCTCCGCGCTTACGAACGATCAGGCTTGAGCCGGGAAATTCCGCTGGTTGCGGCGGCGTACACCGTCGATGATGCAGTGCTTGAGCAAGCGGGAGACGCTGCACTTGGGATACAGTCGGCGTTTACATGGGCAAGCACGCAAACAGAAGAATCGAATCTTGCCTTCATGAATGCGTATCGAACGCTCACCGCGCAGTCTGCCGACTCACTGGCACTCCTCGGTTATGAAACAGCACAACTACTGGATCATGCCGCGCATTCGGCTTCCGGTCAGCGGGGCGCATCGCTCGCAGAAGCGATTGCGGCAGCAGAGATCAGTACCCCACGCGGAATCATACGCGGCGGTGACATCGGAGTACACGGCAGCCCAATAATTCTGCGGCAGGTGAGCAATCGGACAACGCATGCAGCGATAGGCATGTTCGATTCCGTCCCGGAAAAAGAAATACAGTCGAGAATGGCGGCGGGCTTGCGCACAGGCTGGCTGAATGCTTATCTTGCGTAGCGGCTGAGATGTACATTGATCGCATGATACGGGCTTAGATATTCGAGGACAAAGATGGCTCAACCGTTTCTTGGGGAAATCAAAATCGTTGCCTTTACCTTCGCGCCGCGTGGATGGGCGTTATGCAATGGGCAACTGCTTCCTATCAACCAAAATCAGGCGTTGTTTTCCATCCTCGGAACGACGTATGGCGGCAATGGTCAAACGAATTTCGCCCTTCCGGAATTTCGCGGACGCGCGCCAATCCATCGCGGTGGTGGCTTTACTTTAGGTCAGCGGGGTGGAGAAGAGGGGCACACGGTCTCCATCAACGAAATGCCTACCCACACCCATACGATCACAGCATCGAACACCGCTGCCGCAGCGTTTGACCCCGCGAACGCGTTTTTCGCCGCCCCATCGCTCAACATTTATGGACCGGCGGGCAATCCGACTTCAACAGGCATGGCAGTCGGAAATATAGGGGGGTCGCAGCCGCATAACAATATGCAGCCATATCTTGTGCTCAATTTCATCATTGCGTTGCAGGGTATTTTCCCCTCGCAGAGTTAAGGAGAGAACATGTCAACTCCATTCATTGCCGAGATTCGAATGTTTGCGGGAAACTTCGCGCCCGCCGGGTGGGCGATTTGCGACGGCTCGCTGGTTCCGATTTCCGAGAATGACGCGATGTTCAACCTTATTGGGACAATCTATGGGGGCGA